>JBGTJY010000653.1:0-1682 GCA_041744855.1 Candidatus Hydrogenedentales bacterium | reverse complement strand
TGCCCTGCGGAACCTGAAAGTGTTTGCGCCGCAGGTGCGGATTGTTGCCGTCAAGGCCCGAGCCGTCCGACCCCATCGGAACGCGCGACATGCTCTCGACGCCCCCGCCGATGACCAGATGCTGCAGACCGGAGAGCACGCCCATGGCGGCGAAGTTGACCGCCTGAAGCCCCGAACCGCAGTAGCGGTTGAGCGAAACGCCGGTGACCTCGATCGGCCAGCCTGCCGCGAGCACGGCGCTGCGCGCGATGTCGCCGCCCTGTTCGCCCGCCTGCGACACACACCCGGCGACGACATCGTCGACATCGTGCTTGTCAATCGAAGCCCGCGCGGCCAGTTCGTTGAGCGTCTGCGCGAGCAGTTCCTGAGGGTGGACGACCGAGAGCGCGCCCTTGCCCAACTTGCCGCGTCCGCGCGGCGTGCGCACGGCGTCGATGATATATACAGTTGTCATGAGACTTCCTCCAGTCTGAATGGTTGGGTGGCCAGTCTACACCAGAAAGAGAGAACGCGGAACAGGGGTTTATTTTCTGCGGCTTCCGCGTCCTGATTTCCGCGGCTTCCGCGTTCTCTTTACTCCCCCAAACCGAGGGCGGATAATTCGGGCGCTATGCCCGATAAAAAACGACTCTTTCTCGTCGACGGAATGTCGAACATCTATCGCGCTTATTACGCGATCCGCGGCCTCTCGAACTCCAGGGGGATGGCCACCAACGCCGTCTTCGGCTTCGCCATGATGCTGCGCAAACTGATCTCGGCGCATCATCCCGATTATCTCGGCGTCGTCCTCGATTCAAAAGAAAAAACCTTCCGTCACGAGGCCTACGAGAAATACAAATCCAACCGGCCCGATATGCCCGAAGACCTCGTCGCGCAACTGCCCTACATCGAGCGCGTCTGCGAGGCGCTGCGCGTGCCCGTGCTGCGCATCCCGCGCTACGAGGCCGACGACATACTCGGCACACTCGCGCGACTGGCCTCCTCAGAAGGCGTGCAGACCGTCGTCGTCTCGAGCGACAAGGATCTTTGCCAGCTCGTCCACGATCCCCAGGTCCTGATCCTGAAGATCGACCGCGCGGGCGAGATCTGGATCGACGAAGCAGGCGTGCGCGCCCGTCTCGGCGTGCGCGCCGATCAGGTCGTCGATCTGCTCGGCCTGATGGGCGATGCCACCGACATGATTCCGGGAGCGCCCGGCATCGGCGAAAAAGGCGCCATCCAGTTGCTCGAACAGTTCGGTACAATCGATGCAGCGCTCGCCGGCTGGGAAGAGGTCAAGAAGAAAACCTACCGCGAATCCCTGCGCGACAACACCGACATCATCCTTCAGTCGCGCGAACTGGCGCGCATCGACCTCAACGCTCCGGTGACGCTTGACCTCGCGGCGCTGACTTATGAAGAACCCGACTCTCGCCTCGCCTACGTACTTTTTTCAGAACTCGAATTCTCGCAACTGACGCGCGAATTCGCTGCCGGCGCTCCAGCCGCCTCCGAGACGGCGAAGACGGAAAGCAGCGAGGGTGAATACCGGACGATTACGAGTCTTGACGACATCAGAAAACTCGCCGATTCCGTCATGGCGCGCGACCGTTTCGCCTTTGCTTTCGTCGATGCCCCGGCTGCCGATGCTTCGGGCCACGGTGAGACTTCGGGTGCGGCGCTTTCGACCGCGCCGCAGCGCG
>JBGTJY010000652.1:0-2419 GCA_041744855.1 Candidatus Hydrogenedentales bacterium | reverse complement strand
CAACACTTCCTGCACGAAGCGGCTAATTTCGCGCGAGCCCGTGCCGTTGCCGATCGCGATCGCGTAGGCCTCGTGCCGCTCGATTAAATCGCGCAAGGCGGCCGCGGCCTCTTCCTTCTTCGTCTCGGGAAAAATCGTCGCGTGGTCGACTAAGTCGCCGTGCTCGCCGACAACCGCCAATTTACAGCCCGTGCGCAATCCGGGGTCGATTCCCAATACACGAATCGACCCTGCCGGCGCGCTGAGCAAGAGGCTGCCCGCGTTCTCGCGAAAGACACGGATGGCATCTTCGTCCGCCCGCTGCCGCGCAAGGGTCACGACCTCGTTCTCAATAGCGGGACGCATCAGGCGTTTATAAGCGTCCTCCGCCGCACCCTTCACGTGCTCGGCGAATGGCGACGCCGCGTCCTTCAGGTATGCGTCGACGACCTTCTGTTTCAGGGGCTCCTCGTCAATATCGAGGTCCATCCGCAGGACGCCTTCTTTCACGCCGCGCAGGATCGCCAATAGTCGATGCGATGGAATCTTCGCGAGGGGTTCCGTGAAATCGAAATAGGCTTTGAACTTCGCGCCTTTCGCTTCGTCGGCATTCTTGGTGGATGCCGAGCAAACTTTTCCATCGCTCATCATGCGGTCGCGAATCGCCGCCCGCAACGCGTGATTGTTCGCGACCTCCTCGGCGACGATTGCCCGCGCGCCCTCGAAGGCTGCGGCAACATCGGCCACGCCGCCTTCGTGCTTGACGAACGTTTGCGCGTAGGCCTCGATGCTCTCGTGCTCACCAAGTTCCTGGCCCAACAAAAACAACGCCAGGGGTTCGAGGCCTTGTTCGCGAGCCTGCGCGGCGCGCGTCTTCCGTTTCTTTTTGAACGGCAGGTACAAATCCTCGAGCGTGTGCTTGTCCGTGCACGCCTGGATCGCCGCGCGCAGCTCGTCCGTCAACTTTCCCAGCTTCTCGACGTTCCCCACGATTGCGCGGCGGCGTTGATCGAGCGCCGTGAAGTAATGATTCCTCACGGCGATCGTTTCCAGCTGCACTTCGTTCAGATTGCCCGTCGCGTCTTTTCGATACCGCGCGACAAACGGAATCGTACTCCCGCTGTCGAACAATCCGATCGCCGCAGTGACTTGCGAAGGGCGCACCTGGGCTTCCTTCGCGATAACATCGATGAACAAGGGATCAAGCATTTTCACTTCTCGTTTGAGGAACAAAAACAAAACCAAATCAGTCTACCAAACATCCGCGCCACGCACAACGAGATTCGACGAATGCGCGACCCCAGAATTTTCGTACTTCTCCTTATCCTGTACCCACCCAGTTTACATTCTCGTCATCGTGCTCGTCATCGTCATCGTCATCGAACCCATCCATTCTCGAATCCCACTTCCGCTTCCCCTCCACCCCCATGCTAAACTCCCCCATGGGGAATCACCAGTGAATCGCGAATCTCTTAGCTACCGCATGCTTTTACTCATCGGATTTTGTGGCTTCGCGTTCTTGTTTCTCGTCGGTTGGGGTCTGCAACAATCCATGAAACCACAGGAACAACAACGCGTGGCGGCGCAGATCGGCACATCGCCGTTCAGCGGCGATCGCGCCTACAACGATCTCAAGGAAATCGTGGCGCTGGGACCGCGCGTCTCCGGTACCGACGCGAGCGCTGAGACGCGTTCCATGATTCGAAAGGCGCTCAAGCAAGCCGGCCTCGAAGTGCGCGAATTCGAATTCGAAGCGCAAACCCCGCTCGGCAAAAAAAGTATGACGAACGTCGTGGGGGTCGTGAAAGGCACGACGGACAGTATTGTGATTCTCAGCAACCATTACGACACAAAGTATTTTCCGGACTTCCATTTCGTCGGCGCGAACGACGGCGGATCGACCACGGCATGGATGATCGAAATGGCCCGCGCGCTCGGCGGCAAACGTCAAGGCCACGAGGTCTGGCTCGTGTTTCACGATGGCGAAGAGGCTTTCAAGGAATGGACCGACACCGACTCGCTCTACGGCAGCCGGGAAATGGCGAAGAAGCTGCAGTCCGACGGCACTGCGTCGCGCGTCCTCGCGCTCATCAACGTCGACATGATCGGCGATTGCTACCTGGGCATATTCAAAGACCCTGGCGCGCCGGCGTGGCTGATTGACACCGTTTGGACCCAAGCCGCGAGCTTCGGTTACAGCAAACATTTCCTCGACGTACCCATGGATGTAACGGACGATCACGTCCCGTTCCGCAAGGTCGGAATTCCCGCCATCAACCTCATCGACATGCGCTACGGCGGATCCAGCCTGGACCACCGGAGAAACTGGCACACCGTTGAAGATACCATCGAAAAGGTCTGCCCGGAGAGTCTGCAAGCCGTCGGCGATGTGTTATACAATGTGATACTGCAACTAGACCGGCGGCACGATGCGCGTCAT
>JBGTJY010000651.1:0-6079 GCA_041744855.1 Candidatus Hydrogenedentales bacterium | reverse complement strand
AGGGCTGCCCGCCGAATCAACGTTGCGAGCTCGCGGCGGGCGTGTGCATCGACGACGCTGCCGGTGAAGGCGAAGGAGAAGGCGAAGGTGAGGGTGAAGGCGAGGGAGAGGGTGAAGGCGAAGGCGAGGGCGAGGGCGAGGGCGAAGGCGAAGGAGAAGGAGAAGGAGAAGGTGAGGGAGAGGGAGAGGGCGAAGGAGAAGGTGAAGGTGAAGGCGAAGGAGAAGGTGAGGGTGAGGGCGAGGGCGAAGGTGAAGGCGACGGCGGGTGTCCCGTGATGTCGGCCTCCAGCTCAAGCCGCAACGGTGGCTACTTCGACCTTGCAGTTCTATTAACAGTGACGCTCGGCCTCGCAATGCGCCGTAAGCGGGAATCTGTACGGAGCGACATTTAACGCGATCACTCCTGCGAGAAACGGGCGGGGATTCTCTCGGGAATCCCCGCCTCTGAAAGATTTCAATACCTAGAGGATCGGCGCGAAAAGTCGCGCGCCTTGGACGCCCATCCGGAACATATACGACTTACGATCCAACTCGTCGCCCTTGGCCGGTTGGCACCCTTCCATATCCGCGAGCAGCATCGTCTCGACTTCTTTCGCGAATCCCTCGTCGTTAATGAGAATCGTGATTTCGAAGTTGAGCCGGAAGCTCCGATTATCGAAGTTTGCCGTGCCGATTCCCGCGAGCGAATCGTCAACCAGGATCACTTTCTGGTGTAGAAATCCTTCGGTGTAGCGGTAGAACTTTACCGCCGAATCGCCTAGATCCTTCAGGTAAGAGAATGCCGCGAAAAACACCATCAGGTGGTCCGGGTTCTCGGGAATCAACACCCGTACATCGACGCCGCGTAACGCAGCCAGCCGCAGCGCGGACACCATTCCCTCGTCGGGCACGAAATAGGGGCTCGCGATCCATAGGCGCTCCTTCGCCTCGTTGATGCAATGTAGAAAAAACAACTCGGCCTTCGCCACCTCCTCCGGCGCAGTCGGCAGAACAAGCACAGGCAAATTCTCGGGCGCGGCTTCTGTTACTTCCCATGTGAGATCGGGTACGGTTTCCTCCGCCCAATACCAGTCTTCGAGAAACGCTACCTGAACCCCGATGGCGGCCGGCCCGTCGATGCGCACTTGCGTATCCCGCCAGTGCCCAAACTCGGGATCCAGCCCCATGTATTCGTCACCGATGTTTGCGCCACCGACCCACGCGCGTTTCCCATCCACCACGACGACTTTCCGATGGTTGCGAAAATTGAATTGGAAGCGATTGGTCGGCCCTTTGCGCGAATTGAACGGCGACACAAACACCCCGGCGTCCCGCAGCTCTTGCCAATAGGCGCCGGGCGTCTTGAGCGAGCCCATTTCGTCGTACAGCAGGTAGACCTCGACGCCCTGTCCCGCTTTTTCGATTAGGGCATTCTTAAATCGTTGGCCCAGTCCATCGTCATGAATAATGTAGAACTGCGCCAGAACATAGTCCTTCGCCGACGCGATGCCTTCGAAAATACTGTCGAACGTCGCCTCGCCATCGATGAGCAACTCGGCGGAATTGCCCCGGCTGAACGGAAGCTGAGCAAGCGCGCTCAGGGGCTTGAGTCCGGGATCGAGCGATGCCTCGGGAATCACATAGTCGCGCACGGAGCTTTCGGCCAACGCATCGACCGCGGAATGAAAAGCCACGCCGCCCGTCGCGCGCGCACTGACATACCCGTTGAATTCCGAGCGGCCAAACACCCAATACGCGGGCACCGCGGCATAGGGAAACGCGATCAGCGACACACCCCAAGCGATCGCGCCTTGCGGAGTGCGCACGGTCATCACGGCATGCGCGGCGGACACGAGCCCCAGCAAATGGAAAATCGCAAGGATGAGCGCAACGATCACGGAGCGCCGCCGTCTCGTTTTCCGAGCGTTCGACTTCTGTGCTGAGTCCTCTTCTCGTGCGCGAGCCTTTTTACGTCGGTGTGACATCGCATCTCCGATTGCCGTTCTATTCGCTCAACGCGCCCAACGGCGCGACGCCTTCGACGCCCTCGAGCGGCACGCCGAGCAGTCGCGCCACGGTCGGCGCAACGTCGATCAGCGCCATTTCGTGGATCGTAACGTCGCCGCGAAATCCCGCGCCGTAGCCGATAAATCCCGTGTAGATCTCCGGGAAATCCGTCGGGAAATACCCATGCGTCCCGCCCGCTCCAGGCGCGATCGCGTCACCGGTAGCACGCGACGTGATGCTGACGCCGAGCGTCGCGGCCAGCGCCAGCGGCGATTCCGGGTCTGCCCCCGCTTCGCCGATTTCGTCCTGTTCCAGCACGCGGAACATGCAGCGCACGCGCGGCGGCAGATCGTTCAGGATCGCGCGCACCTTGTCGACCGTGCCGCGCTGATTGTTCCCCTGCACGCGCAAGAACGCCGCGCCGCCCATCGCGTGAAACCGCGCGCGCCAATTCGATTCGTTCACTTCGGGTTCCATTAAACCCGCTTCGGCGAGCCAGACATTCGGCGCGAGTTGCGTGTGCACGTCGACGAAACCGTGATCGCCCGTAATGATGAACGCAGTCCTGTCGATGATCTCGGCCCGCGTCGCCGCTTCCATAATCGAGTTAATCGCGGTGTCCACCGTCGCGAGCGCCTTCCGCACTTGAATTCCGTCGCGGCCGACTTCGTGTTGGAAGTGATCGGTGCTGATGAGGTGAACCGCAAGCAGCGCCGGCTGCTTTGTTTCGAGGATGTACGCCGCGGCTTCGGCATTCTTGAGGTCGCGCGACATGTAGTCAGCCGAATACGTGCGCAGTTGCAGATGCCCGGTGGCCTCGCGCTCGAGTTCGTCCCAAAATTCACGCGGCGACGCATCCGCATTCATGGGCCCGAGCCGATCGCCGTTGGGGTCGAGCGACCACACCTCCGCGAGGCGAAAGTCGATCGGCGCGCCGACGGTCACCGGCCACGACACGCACGCCGTCTTCTTCCCGGCGTCGCGCAGTACGTCCCACAACGTGGGCACGCGGATTGCCGATTCCTCCCAATACCAGCGGCCCGTCTGTCCCGCAGGCTCGAACGGTTCGTTGAAAAGGACGCCGTGCCGCGCCGGCGAATGCCCCGTCACCATCGCGGTGTGCGACGGATAGGTAACCGTGGGGAAGACGCTCCGCACCCGTTCGGCGCGCACGCCCAGCGTCGCCATGTGCTGAATCGTCGGCGCCGGCCACGAGTTGTCGAGATAGAACTCGGGTCGCAGCCCGTCGATGGAAACGAGCACCACGTGTTCCGCCGGCGCCGCGAACACGGGCAAGGCTGCCGCAAATAACACAATCAGGATGACAAGGGGTTGGAGCATGGGGCGTCTCCTCCGGTAACCGCCACGATACGATGAAGGTCGAGCCTGCGGCAAGCCGTCTATTCGAGGATATACGAAGCTCCGTCACCACTGCTCTCGAGCCAGTCATTCGTCGAACGGCAGGACGATACGGTGCGCACTGGAGTCGCCGGGACTATCTTGAATTTCACAATCCCCGGCGGCGCGTCGTCTATGCAGTAAACTCCTCAACAACGGCGAGGACCCTGCCATGGACCGACGTGACGCAGTCCTGCTTGAACGATGGGCGCAATCCGGCGATGCCGAGGCCTTTCGCGAATTGGTGAAGCGGTACGCCGGTATGGTCTACGCCACGGCTCACCGCATACTCGGGAATCCCGCCGCCGCGGAAGACATCGCACAAGACGCGTTTCTCAGCTTGGCAAAAGGTAGCCGCGTCGACCGCTCTCTCGGCCCGTGGCTGCATCGCGTCGCTACCAACAAATCCCTGGATGCGCTCAAGGCTGACGCACGGCGCAAACAACGCGAAAGCGCCTGGACCATGAGCCGCGACACTGCTGTAACACCCGAGTGGAACGAGATCCGCGAGTACCTCGACGAAGCAATCAACGCACTCCCCGAAAGGCAACGCGGCGTCATTATCGGCCATTTCCTCAACGCGAAAACCCACGAGGAGCTTGCGCAAACACTCGGCATCACCCGCTCCGCCGTCACCCACCGCATCGCCAAAGGCGTCGAACAAATTCGCGGCACACTGAAGAAACGCGGCGTCCCCGTTGCTTCCGCCGCCCTCACTTCGCTGCTCACGGCAAATGCGGTCGAAGCCGCACCCGCGAAACTCATCACCGCGCTTTCAGAGATCGCGCTCGTTGGACCCATCGCCGCGCCGCCTCATCCGGCGAGACTACCCTGCGCAGCCGGAGGAATCGCCCCGATGCAAAAAGCACTCGCGCTGCTTATTGTCCTCGTCGCCGCTGTCGGCGCGTTTTGGTATCTGATGCGAGAGGACCAGGAACCCGCTGGCTCCGAGTTGGCCGGGCTCGAGCCAACGGCCGCCAGCCAGACATTCTTATCGACGAATTCCGGGGACCCGTTGGCGGAAGCCCCGCGACCGGCTGAGGAAGTTGCCGTTCTCGTTGAGGCCGAACCCGATGTCGCGAAGATCGAAACCGCGAATCAATTGGAAGGCCTCGTGTACGACGCCGCTTCCCGCGAGGGTGTGCAAGGAATTCCTGTCTATTACGCGCGTGTTCCGGCCGATCCCCTCGTGCAGATCGTGTACGAAGTCGAAACAACACCGAGCCTGACCCTGGTGGTCGCACACGAAGCCGAAATTCCGGAGGGAATCGAGGTAACGCAGAAACGGGATGCGTCTTACACCAATAACGACGGACAGCAAGTCGAATCTCTCTACGCGACGTTGAAGTTGACCCAGATTGGAGAATCCGACTCGGCGGGAAGGTTTGTCGTTGAAGAATTGGCCCCCGGCGACTACGCGATTGTGGCTGGGATTGCAAACAACTATAGACCGATCAAATACGAAAGAGTGCAAATTGCGTCCGACAAATCATTTTCCGTTGATATCGTTCTTACAAAGGCGGCGGGCCTGAGGGGCTTGGTCACGCAGGCCGGTGTGCCCGTAGCTGACTCTCAGCTCCGCATCGACGCCTATCCGAGTGCGGGATGGCGTACGGTCACGGACGCGGACGGACAGTACAATTTAGAAGGAATCGAACCGGTCGAAGGTCTCTTCCGCGGCTTTCTGAACCTGCCAAACGGTGTAACGCTTGCCTCACGCATGACACGTCTCCAACTGCAGGGCGGCCAGATTACCAATCACAATTTTGAGTTCAGCGGCGGAAGCGCGAGTTTGAAGGGGAAAATTTATCGCCAATCAGACGGTTCGCCTCTTACTGGCCACTATTTCGTCGATTGGCAATTCCTATTCGAAGACGAAAACACTACCGATCGGGACTCGCTTCGAGCGCAGATAGAGCCGGATGGCACATTTAGCCTGGGCGATTTTCAGGACGGTCCGGCTATCGTCTCCGTGTTTCCGCGAGGCGTGGATGGAACGCTTCGGTTTGTCGACTTGGTGGAACTAACGCCCGGGACGGAATCGACCGTGGACTTTCCCGTTTGGGATACCGCGATCAATTTCGAAGTCGCGAATATGCCGGCGGACGCGGTCATTCAAGCCGTGTTCGCCGTCGAAGGCGAGTATTATATTCCGCGAAAGTTAAAGTCGTTTAAGGAACAGACGGAAATCGAAGCGTACATGGTTGCGGTCGCCTTCATCGAGAATGGGAAGGCAAAGATTAGCGGTCTGCCGCCGGGCCAGTACACGGTGGTCGCGTCCGCGCTGCCGACTGGGTATCACTATGCGGAAATCGTCGCGATGGGGCCGGAATTTTTCGAACGGGCCCAACGGGTTTTGAAGGTGATCGAGGTCACCGAAGATGTCCCGAACGTCACCGTGAACCTCGACTTCAACGAGCAGTAACGCAGGTCTCACATCGCTGCTTTACTGTCCACGCCATCGAGGCACCGCCGCCCGGGCAGCGAGCTATTCCCCGCGGCGGCCGGGAAACACTCCCTGTAATCGGGGCTTGTTCGTGTAGGTGTATTCGATGTAGCCGATCATCATTTCATCGGTGGAGGCGCCGCCCCATTTCACGCGCCGCGTTGGGTCGGGGTTCGCTGGGTTCGCCGCGGAGTTGTCGTGGTGGGCGATGACCTCGATTTCAGTCCCTTGCGGGATGGCGATGGGCTG
>JBGTJY010000650.1:0-2099 GCA_041744855.1 Candidatus Hydrogenedentales bacterium | reverse complement strand
CCGTCGTGGAATTTCGCGGTCACCTTCTCGCTGTCAAAGCCGCCGGGAACCTCGATCGAGCGCACGAAGGAACCGAAGTGCCGTTCGATTCGGTGGTAGTTCCCGTCTTTCTTGTCGGTCTCTTCTGTGCGCTGACCCTTGATGGTGACGACGTCCTCGACGATCTCGATGTCGATCTCGTCTTTTTGCACGCCAGGTACATCCGCGTGAATGACGTATGCGTCCTCGGTTTCGCGCAGGTCGACGGCGGGCGTCCACGACTTGTCGCCGAATGGAAACTCCGCCCCGAAATCGTTCATCAGCCGGTTGAATTGCGTTTCGATGTCGCGCAACGCGCTCCAGGGGCTCAACTCGCCACGGTTCAATCGCCTAATTAGTGCCATTCTTCTTCTCCTAATCCCGAATCCCAATCGTGTTTTGGCGCCGCAGTAACTGCGGGCGTGCTTGAGATATTCGCAAACGGAATGCCAGCCGCCTGGGCCACGGCGAAGTTTAAGAGTGGGAACGACTTGCAAAACCTTCTGCGTGGGGCGGAGCGCAGTGGCAAGAGGAGAGCGTCGCCTTCTGAAATAGCGATGTTACAAAATGAAGCGAGTACGAATAGCCGCGTTCATTGAGCCAGAAGCAGTCTACGGAACGGCAGGAATCTGGACTTGGACAGGCTGACCCGATTCGATGGCGACGGTTTCCTGAGGCAGGGTCTTCATGACTCCAGCGATCATCACGATGAGGACAGCGATCGCGATTTGAAGCGCCCAAATGCCATCGCGTTCGCGCAGCTTTTTCGACCAGCCCATGGTCGATGTGGCCACGATGACGACGATAGAGAAAATCAGCGCGAGCAGAAACTTGATACCGAACAGGATGTGGTAGAGCGGCTGGTCCTGATGGAGCGCGCTCGTGATGGCGATGTAGTTGTAGAAGCCTGACGCAAGAAACACGACAATGGTCGGATGAAATAGCAGTTTCCAACGCCGCATGATCCGCGTTCGCAACTCCGCACGAACTTCCTCGGGCAACGTCTTTGCGGCGGGTATATAGGCGCAGGCCAGGAAGATAGTGCCCCCGACCCCGATGATCGCGGAAAACACGTGAAGCCATCGCACAACCAACGGTATTAGCATGTCGCCCGACATTAGGTTCTCCCTCCGATATCCCGCTTTCCGCCAGCGTCCTTGCGTAGAGCCTTTAACAAAACCCGTCACAAACGCGAGATTAGCAGGGGCGCGCGCAATGCTTTAAGGCGCGGGGCTTCGCAATGACGGATTTAGTTAGTGGCTCTCAGACAAGTATTGCACACGACCCCGTGACGGCGCACCGGGTGCGGGGCTTCGCGAGGCTCGTGTATCATATCTACGGTATGGCGCAGGACACGGCAAGATAGGGCAAATTGTTCAGGCGTGAACGCTTTACATCAAACTTCCGCCCGTGGCGGTGTGCGCGACCGGCTTGGTCGCCCCGTGCGGGATTTGCGGATTTCGGTTATCGATAACTGCAACCTCCGCTGCACCTATTGCATGCCCGTCGAGCACTACGGCGAACAGTACCGGTTTTTGCCGAGCGAAGCACTACTCACTTTCGGGGAGATCGAACGCATCGTCCGCGCTTTCGTCGCGCTGGGTGTGACTAAGGTGCGGCTGACCGGCGGCGAACCGCTGCTTCGCAAGGACCTGCCACAACTCGTCAAGTCGCTCGCGGCGATCGACAACGTCGAAGACACCGCGCTCACCACGAACGGCTTGTTACTCAAGAAATTCGCGAAGCCACTCCGCGATGCAGGTTTGACGCGGATCACGGTCAGCTTGGACAGTCTCGATCCCGAAATCTTCGCGCGAATGAGCGGGCGCAGCGTCGCGGTCGATACCGTCCTCGAAGGCTTGCAGCAAGCGAGCGATGCGGGATTCGACGACGTCAAAATCAATACCGTCGTACAGCGCGGCATCAACGACCACACGGTGCTCGATTTGGTCGAATTTTGCCGCGAGCACGGTTACATCATCCGTTTCATCGAGTACATGGATGTCGGCAATCGCAACCAGTGGAGTCTCGAGCGGGTCGTGCCCTCGCGCGAGCTGGTCGAGCGCATCGGTGCGCGCTGG
>JBGTJY010000649.1:0-6956 GCA_041744855.1 Candidatus Hydrogenedentales bacterium | reverse complement strand
CGCTCGAACTGGTCCGGCCCGAGGGCACGATCGTGCTCAAGACCACCACTGCACACCCGACGGCGGTCGACATGAGCATCGCCGTCGTGAACGAGATTAACATCGTCGGCTCGCGTTGCGGCCCATTTCGGCCCGCGCTCGACGCGCTTTCCACTGGCGAGCTCGAAGTGCGGCCGCTCGTCACGGAGACTTACGAACTCCGCGAGGGGCTTCAGGCACTCGCGCGCGCGCAAGCGCCGGGGGTCATGAAAGTCGTGCTGCACATGTGAACTTAGGGCTCAACCGGAAAAGCTGGAACGCTGACATCGATGGGCACGCTGTAACCGGGGTAGCGATACCCCCGGTAAGTCGTCAAACGTACGTCATCTTGAAACAATCCCATCATGTAGACCTCTTCGCCGGTGGCATTGAGTTCGACGACGTTGACATCGAGGGTTTCGCCGGCGCCCCATCCTATAAATAAGTGGCCGTCCGGCAGCGTGTGAACGCTGCCTTGCGAAGTGGAATATCGATCATAGGTCCCGTGCAGCGCGTACTCCCCGACCCATCGCGCCTCGCCCGCGTCGAGGTCCAATTCATACTCCAGCGCGCGGCTGAAAATTCCTTGGGCCCTATTCTGCTCAGGCGGGCAGGGTCCTCCGTTGTCGAAAATCAGCAAATTGTCGCCTTCCATAACCGCCGTGTGCTGTCCGCAAAAGGTTTCGTAGGGATCGTCGACAATCGTAAAATCGCTGTTCGACCCACCCAGAATCCACTCGGTCTCGCCGGTCCCGCGGCGAATCTTGACGATCTGGCTACAACCTCGGAAGGATACGAGTACGCCGTCGTCCTCGGTGATGAAAAGTGAGTTCGCATGCGCCCAATCGATGGGGAACAGGCGAAAATGATCACAGTCCGACAGAATCAGATTTTCGAAGCTGTCCCACTCCCAAACGATGTCGCCATCTGGCGTGATTTCTTGAACCACCGAGTCGCCGGTAAGTTCGTCGGCAGCGAGCCCAAAGTCCGTTAGATCGCGCGGGACGGTATTGTAGGAGAGCAAAATGTAGTTGCCCTCGGGCGTGATGCGGAAATCATGAAAGTCCGTTTGTGTGAGCCCAATCGTACGCACGGACTCAACGTCTTCCAGGTTTTCATTCATCAGCACTACTTCGGAGTCTTCGAGATCGAACTCATTGTTTTCGATTTCCGCCGTATACGAGATCCGGCCGTCCGGTTGAAGTTGAAAGTCAAACACCGATCGATCAATGAATCGGTGGTAATGTGGAACGCCACTATTGTCAGCGATGATCAAATACGACATCGTCAACATGTCTTCGAAGAATCTGGGCGCGACAAAAATCAGGCCGTCATTCGCTTCTTCTGTGTTCAGCAGAACTTCAATTCTCGGAAAATCCGCCGGCAAATAGTGAACGAAGTAATGGTTCAGCTCCAGATCCTCGTTGGCAACGCTGACGACGACATCGTCGCCGGGCTTCACCGCGGACAAGTTCAATCCGACTAGGTTGCGGGTCCATTCCGATCCGTTCACGGAAATGAGGTGATCGGGGTCTTTCGTTGCGGCGTAGACTTGAATCGAGTCGCCATCGGACGGATATAGAGCGTATTGCGTGGTCATCGAATCGAATTCCGGATAGACCGGCTCGCCGGATTGGAGAATCCGCAAAAAGGCGAGCAGGGGAAGTGGTGCTTCCCCTTCTCCCTCGCCCTCGCCTTCGCCTTCGCCTTCGCCTTCGCCCTCTCCCTCGCCCTCGCCTTCCCCTTCGCCTTCACCTTCGCCTTCTCCCTCGCCTTCACCTTCGCCTTCGCCTTCGCCTTCTCCTTCGCCGCCGCTCAGATCGACCTCCACCACGATGTTCTCGCTATCCGATCCGCTGTCGTGCGACGCCTGTATGCCGATGGCGCCTCGGAGCGGTCCGCCCTTGGGTAGTTGGGACTCATCGATGGATACAGCGATGGTCACCTTGTCGTTCTCGTCCTCGCTCGTTCCTGAAGTTGGCGATAGGACGATCCAGTCATTCGCGTTCACCGTGAATTCGAGGGATCGGCCGTTCTCCCGCCGGTCGTTCCAGACCTCGAAGGTTGCGGTATCGTCGACGCCATCGAGCGCGATTTCGTCTACAGACGCGACGATGATTGCCGGCGCTGGCGGACAACCCGTGATCGAGATACCGCAAAGCAGCAGAGCGGTTAACAGAAAGATGCGGTTCATGATGAATACACCCCAATTGAATCAGTCGGAGAAGAACTTGCGTGGATTACGACGCGCTTTGCCATTGCGTCGCCTCGTGCTTCCTGCCCAGGAAAGCTCGCGAGATGGTATGCGCCTCAAGGCCGAAAATCAAGAGGCGTACGGGTAATCCTTTGAATTCAGAACCCCAATGCGCTCGAAATATCCCGCAGCACCGGGACATTCACGTCCATCTTGGCGGTCGCAAATGCCGCGAACACGATGAGTAGTACGATGGCCGCCACCGCAGCGAGAAATCCCCGAACCTTCGTCATTTTCATTGCCACAAATTCCCTCCGCTATCGCGCGCAGAATGCGCTACGCTTTCGCCGTTTCGAGCCTTACCCCGTTCACCAATTTCATCAAGCGCCGCCCGTACTCCGTGTAGCTGTCATACAACTGCTGCGCGCTGTCCGCCGCCTGGCCGGTGTGAATAATCGCGGCGAGGTGCGGCTCGATCGAGACGCCGCCCTTGTAGCCGTTCTCCCACAAGTCGCGCAGAATTTCGCGGACGCAGCCGTCGCCTTCTCCGCAGAACGTGTAGATGTCTTCGCCGTTCACGCGCTTGGCGTCTTTGATGTGGACGTACACGATGTCGTTCTCGATGGCTTTGTAATATTCCCAGGAGTCCTGGCCGTACGTCACCGGATTCCCAGTATCGAATACGCACCTCAGCGCCGGGCTATTCACCTCGCCGAGCAGAATGTTGCTGTTCTCCGCGCTGAGACCGCCCCAGCCGCTGCAGTTCTCGTGGACGAGCGTGACACCGTCGTCCTCCGCGATGCGCGCCAATGTTTTCATGCGCCGGATAGACTCGTCTCGCCACTCCCGGTCCGAAATCGGATGCGCCGGATCGTTTGGATAACTCATCACTCGGATGAATGGCGTACGCAGCGCCTGCATCCGCGGGATTGCGCGCTTTAGATCGGCGATATCGATTTCGGCGTCGCACGTGATGGGGCGTGCCCAATTCGCGATCGCCGAGCCGAAACACGATACGCGTTTGCCGGCGGCGGCCAATTTGTCGCGGATTTCATCGAACAGTGTGTCGGTGACGGACGTGATGTTCGCACCGGACACCATGCGGAGTTCCAGGTGCTCCCAACCCAAATCGTCGTGCGCGCGAATCTGTGTGTCGATGTCCGATCCCGCTTCATCGGAAATTCCAGAGAAAAACATGCTCACCTCGTTCGTTCCGCGTCGAATTCGATATGAACGACGACGCGCTTACCTTGGATTCCTTCTACATCGCCTCGACGTACGCGCACAACCACTTCATCATACGCGTTTTCGCCGACAGTCGTGTCGAGGATATGCCCGGGCGAGTGGTGCCCGCTGTGCTTCCGGACCGCCACGATTTCGCCATGCAAAGTCCGGCGGTAAGTTTGCTCCTCAGTCGCGCCACGCCGCTCGGGCGTGACACGATACGGCTGAACGCCGTCAATCGGATCGATCGGCCCGGCCACTCGTCACGCCCTCACAAGCCGCTCTTCGAGCTGCACGCGCTTCTCGTGCCCACACAACGCCTCGACCAGCTCAAGGGCGAAGTCCATCGCGGTGCCGGGGCCGCGCGACGTGATTATGTTGCCGTCGCGCACGACGGCTTCGCCAGTAATCTGGACCTCAGGATTGCCTGCCTTCTCGAGAAAACCGGGGTAACCCGTCGCCTTCTTGCCGTTGAGCACGCCGGCGTTGGCCAATACGAACGGCGCCGCGCAGACTGCGCAGACGAACTTTCCTTCGCCGTGCATCTTTTGCAGCAGCGTTCGGATGCGCGCATCCTTGTCCAAGTTCTCGGCGCCCGGCAGTCCGCCCGGTAACACGATCATGTCGAAGTCTTCGTTCATGACTTTGTCGAGCGTTGTATCGGGCAGGATGACGGTTTTCCGGCTCATCGTGATCGGGCCGTCGGTAAGGCCCGCGACAACGACCTCAACTTCCGCGCGGCGAAGCAGATCGATGACGGAGATGGCTTCGAGCTCTTCGCTGCCTTGGGCTATGGGGACTAGGACTCGGGGCATCGCGTGCGCTTCCTAGATTAGGATACTCGGAGCCGACGTGACACTCCACTAAACAGTGTCCTCGTTTCATTCGCAATGGTCAAGATTTATGGCGAACCGGCATTGACGACCGCAAATGGGAGAAGGTGCCATGACGCTTTCATTACTAATCCTCGTGGCGACACTGGGACCGACGGAGGTGCTCCGAACTTCGTACGAAACCATTCAATGCCCTATCGATTGGGCTCGTGGCTTGTTCCGCGAACGGTATGGCGACTCTCCGCCCGAATATGCGGAGGTGTCCCTATTCGAACTGGATATTGATCATGATGCGAAGGATGAGCTATTCGTCGGATATTCAAGAGCGCGAGGGCAGATCGGTATTCCCTGGGCCGTGTTCGAGCGACAGCCTAATGGGTATCGTTATCTCGGCGAGCTATGGTTTCGCGAAACTTTGAGTAATTTCGCCATTTTACCGCTGGCCCCAGACGGAGGAATGCGCATCGCCCTCTTATGGCACATATCCGCCAGTGAAGCCAGCCTTAGTATCGTCGGTCACGACGGCTCCGATTTCGTAGGCATTAGCGGCGGAATTGTCCATGCGGGAGACTCGGGAACAGCTGAGGACAGACGAAAGGTCGATGAGATCTTCGGCAAACGCAAACCGGAGGCGGCATCCGTGAAGGGGTCGAGCAAGGAGGATGGATCAATTCAATGCCCAATCGATTGGGCTCAGGGCTTCTTCCGTGAGCGGTTTCGCAACGACCCAGACCTGTGGCGTTTTGAAATGGACATTGATCATGACGGGACGGACGACATGTTCGTTGGTCGTGCGACGCAATCGTCTTCGCAAAATGGCAATTCGTGGAGGGTCTTCAAACGGCTTCCAGGAGGGTATCGCCACCTCGGCGAACTTTCATTCCACGCTGACTTGCGGAACTTGGCGATTCTACCGCTGGACGACGACGGCGGAATCCGCGTTGCACAGTACTGGCAAATGCCGGGAGGGGAAGAGAGCATCAGAGTATTCGGTCACGATGGAACGAATTTTGTGATGATTCGCAGCGAAGTTGTGCGTGTGAGAGATGGTGGATCGGAGGAGGACAAACGAAGATACAATGAAATCTTAGGAAGACCCAACTCGAACAACAAATCACCGGACCAGACGGGCGACAATCAGGGTGAAAACGACTAAACCATCTGCCCAGCGAAGAATTCACAATAATGAGAAGGACTAGGCGCTAAGCGACGACGACGTATTCACACACCGTCCTCGGTTGGGGGATTTCCTCGCCATCCTCGCGGATTCCGTCCAAGTGCATCGAAATCGCTTCCTGAATTAGGCGCAAGGTTTCATCGACTGTATCTCCCAACGCGACGCAGCCCGGAAGATCGGGGACGTATGCACCGTACCCGTTTTTACTAGGTTCCACAACTACCGCATATTGCATAAAAACAAGTCCGATTCCGCCAGTCCAGATTGCCGAAGGATACTCTTTAGCGTACCGATCGGCACGTCTTTACCTAAGTTACCTGCAACCGTAACGCGGCCTTTCTTGATCGGATGTTTGAATTGGCGATGACTGCCGGGTGGTCGTCACCAAGCGCCATCCGTCTCTCTCCAACATTCGTATGACATCTCGTACATTCATCCTAGGAAATTGTGCACAACGAGCCGCGCGCTGTACAACCAGCACAAAAAACTTGGGTCCCTTGGCGTTTTGAAGGCCAAGGGACCGAAGAATTTTTGAGCCGGCGACGACCTACTCTCCCACCCAGTTGCCCGGGCAGTACCATGGGCGCTGGCGGGCTTAACGACTGTGTTCGGAATGGGAACAGGTGTGACCCCGCCGCTATAGCCACCGGCAAATTTTGATCGCGATTTCCGGAATCAGCTTGGGAGCCCGGACGCGGCGTTCTGACGAACGTTAGACCGCGTCCCTCCCGGTGGTGAAACCGTCGCGAAATATCAATGACAGTGAATGCAAGAGTACGCGCGCACATCGTGTCGAACGTGCGGCTGAAATGATGCCTTATTTAAAAGGCCAAGCCTCACGGGCGATTAGTACTGGTCAGCTTAACGTATCGCTACGCTTCCACCTCCAGCCTATCAAACTGGTAGTCTTCCAGAACCCTTGAGGGAACTTTCGTTCCAGGGAGATCTTATCTTGGGATGGGTTTCGTGCTTAGATGCTTTCAGCGCTTATCCCTTCCGGACATAGCTACCCGGCGATGCCACTGGCGTGACAACCGGATCACCATAGGTCCGTCCAACTCGGTCCTCTCGTACTAGAGTCAGATTCCCTCAAATCTCCTGCGCCCACGAAGGATAGGGACCGAACTGTCTCACGACGTTCTAAACCCAGCTCGCGTGCCACTTTAATCGGCGAACAGACGAACCCTTGGGACCTGCTTCAGCCCCAGGATGTGACGAGCCGACATCGAGGTGCCAAACCGCGTCGTCGATGTGAACTCTTGGACGCGATAAGCCTGTTATCCCCGGCGTACCTTTTATCCGTTGAGCAACGGCCCTTCCATACGGAACCGCTGGATCACTAAGCCCTGCTTTCGCACCTGCTCGACTTGTAGGTCTCACAGTTAAGCTCCCTTATGCCTTTACACTCTACGCACGATTTCCAAACGTGCTGAGGGAACCTTGGGGCGCCTCAGTTACTCTTTGTGAGGCGACCGCCCCAGTCAAACTACCCACCAGACACTGTCCTCTG
>JBGTJY010000648.1:0-6088 GCA_041744855.1 Candidatus Hydrogenedentales bacterium | reverse complement strand
AGTGGGCAAAACGAAAAGCCTAGCATCCGATGGGGCTGTTGAAAAAGTCGAGATTCCCACGGCCGCGCGCAATGCTTGAAGGCGCGCGGCCTCGAAATGACGGAGATTTTGGGTGACGTCTCCGATCGAACAGCCCCCAATTGGCGGGGACTACAATCGCAGTTGGCGCAACAACAAAGCCGCGCAATAAACAAAGCCGCGCAACAAACAACGCCGCGCCGACGAACGATGCCGTGCCGAGAATCCGCATATGCTACGATGCTCGGCGATCGAATCGATAGAGCGGAGTGCGGATGCTGCGGAACGCATGGGTGTGATGCAATGGCTACATCGCCGCCGAATGTGGATCGAAGAGGATCTCGACGATTCGGAGCGCCGCTGGCTTTTGTCGCCCTCGTTGTATCTCAATCGCCACCAGCTTGTGCCGGCGCTCGTCGAGCGCGCGCGCGGGACGATCTTGGACGTCGGCTGCGGGCGGATTCCTTACTTGCGTTATCTCGACCCGAATCAGTTCGAGCGCTATGACGGCCTCGACATCGAACGCCGCTCACCCCATACGCGCTTCATCGGCGACGCCCGCGACATGCGCGAAATCCCCGATGCGGCCTATGACACCGTGGTCGCGTTTTCGTCGCTCGAGCACGTGCCCGATCCGCGCGCGGCCATGGCGAATATTCGGCGCGTCGCGCGGCCCGGCGGCGTAGTCATTATTACGGTGCCCATGCTGTTTCGACTGCATGAGGAGCCCCACGATTACTACCGCTTCACGCGCTACAGCCTCCAGGAGTTGGCCGACGCGATGGGATTTCAGGTCGAACGGATCGAGCCGATGGGCGGCTTCTTCACTTTTCTCGCGCACCAATGTTCGACCGTGCTTGTGTGCACGTTCTGGCGCATTCCCATTTTGCAGTCGCTGGCGTTTTGGCTAAACGCCGTGCTTTTCGTTCGCATTCCAATAGCCCTCGATCGCGCGCTGCGCACCGCCCAGAAGTTTCCGTCCAACTATCTGGCGATTTTCACCGTGCCGGGCGATCCCAATTCAAAGCCATGAACGCATGGCGCGCGCAGGTAATCCGTTACGGAAGTTTCGTCCTCCTGCTCGCGATCCTGTCGCTCGTTTTTGGTTGGTGGGCGGGTCGTCAACCCGTCGCTATAACCGTCGACCTGTATCCCATCCCTGAAAATCAGCCTCAGATTGAAGTCGTGCCGGATGCAGGCGACAACCGGCTGCTGCATTACCACGCGATCGCGCATGCGTCGTTGCCGGGAGGCCGATTGCGCGTTTCGGTCCACGCGCAAGCCTTCGAGGAAGGCAAGGCCTTTGTCATGCTCGAATACCGCATCGCGGACGCGACCGAGCCAATCCGGATCACGCGGTTTCATCCGGGCGACGGCGATCAGCGCGAGCTCGTGATCGATCGCGTGCTGCCGGCGGATGTTGCGCCCGATTCCGTCGCGCTCTATCTGGGAATTCATCGCGGGCGCACGCCGATGGGAATCGTCACAGCATCGGTGCACATTTACAACCCGCCATGGCCCGCCTTCACGACGACAACTCCGGCGGTCGATGAAGCGCTGCAATTGGACCAGTGGCGCGCCGCGCCGGAACATTTACGAGTTCTAACCGAGACGACTCGCGCACAACGCGGCGGAAATGAGATTCAGCTTGAATGGGACGGCGGCCAAGTCGCGCTGAATAGCATTGAAAGCGCCGCCGATGTACCACGTTATTACGAATTCGAGATTAGAAATCTTCCGTTTCGACAAACGCCTGCGGGAGCCAATGAACCTGCGGCGACGCACACCCACGTTCAGTTCGAGCGTGAAAACTTCGCGGCCGAACTGCGCGCGTTGGCGAGCTCCGATGAATTGTCAGAATGGATTTTTCCGGAGTGGGGCGAGGGTCGAGTCGCGGCGAGTCGAACTCCTTACGCGTCGATTCAGTTTGGCCGTTGGGACATTATTCCGGCGAGAGTTGAATTCCTTCGGCGGCCGGATGCCGGCCTCTCTCACTTCCGCAGCGGCCACGCAGCTGGAATGCTCGATCTGTTCCGCGAGTCCGGTGAAGAAACCGAATATGTGGAAGTATCAGCGACTCGCACGGCCCGCCGTTTTGAAGGCGTAGTTCCGCGTCGCGCGCTCAAAAACCTGCGACTTGTCGCAACCGACGGCACGCCGGCGGCACTGCGCTTTTCGGTAAAGACGTGGCCCACGCGTACGTGGCATCGAGGCGATGCCTGGTCCAGCGACGTCGAAGGTAGCGTAGTCAGTCATTGGTCGCCCGAAATTCAGAGCGATGGTATTCGCGCGCCGCGAGTTCCGGCTTGGGAGCGCGGCGGAATCGCAACTTCCGCGGCCGTATTTTCGTTGATGGCCGCCGCGTTGATGTTGGGCATCATTGCGTGGCAGCTTTTTAGGTTTATCCCGCCTGTGCTTCGGGATTTGATGAGAATTCCTGGTGATGCAGTAGCGTTCGCGCGCGGAATGTTCCATGGCCTCGCGACCGCGTCCGTAGCAATTCCGCGGGTGGCGATTCTTCTCGCGGTCGGCTTCGCGATACTGGCTCCATTTCCAGTCATCCAATCCATTCGCAATTCCGCTGTCGACGTCGGTCTCGATCTTTCTGTCCGACCGGAGATCATTCCGGTTCTTCGCTCGGATGGATTCGAGATTGCGATGACCCCGATTCCCGAAGAATTTGCGCCATCAGTGACGCGTGCTGAGGTGACGACGGTCGAATCAACTTCGCCCGCGCATGAAGTATGGGTGCGCGCGACACCACCAGAAGCGCTGCTCGAGCACGCAACGACGCAACCGCCGCGGTTTTGGAGCGTGGGCGACGATTGGGTCTGGAGTCTCGGCGGCGCGCCGTCGCAATTGAGTATTGAAACGCTCGGCGCGCCCGTGACGCTCGAATTTCGAACCCAATCGCTGAGCCGTAAAGTCGACCTCACGGGACCGCGTTTCGAGTCGCGCTTCGATCTCTTCTCGGACATCGAAGGGAACCTACGGGTCTCGCTTCCAGACCAACCCTGGGGCGAGGTTCCACGCGCAGGTCCCTCGCCGATACTTGGGGAATCTGCGCGTCGAGTTGCCCGGCGCTCAGGTCAAACGTCTCTACATCGCGACGTTCATCCCGCAAGTTTTCTTTACGGAACAAACTTACCCCGCGCATCTTTGGGGAAGCGTGCATCGCGACTGGGCGCCGAAAATCCAGGACGGTGCGATCACGATTCCGCCCGTTGGTATTGTCGAGCGGGGCGGTCTCGTCACGTATGCAGTTCTCGGCATTCTGATTTTCCTAACGATTTGGCTACTCGCCGTCGCAACATTCGCGACACGCGACATGATCGCAAATCTCTCGCGCAACCCTTACCAGCCGAGCGGCGGATTGCGGCCGTTCCCATTCAAACTTTCCGGCGCGTGTTTCGTCGCCTTTGCCGCAATCATGTCGGTGTACTTCGCGCTCTACTATCCCGGCATCACCAATGGCGACAGCCGCGTCCAGTGGGAAGAGGCGCAATCGATGCAGCTTCGGGACAATCATCCCGTTCTCCACACGCTGTTAATCAAGGCGCTTCGCGACGTTTGGAACACGTGGGCCTCGGTCTCGGTATTTCAGGTTGTCAGCCTCTCCGCGATCTTGGCACTCGCGTTTGGTTTTCTCGTGCGGTGGAGAGTCCCGTGGCCCGCCGTTGCAATCGCGTTTGCGCTCGCACTCCTTTCGCCGCGAATCGGCGTCATGAGCGTGTCGATGTGGAAGGACGTGCCATTCGCCGTGCTCGTCTTCGCCTTGACCCTGCTCCTCGCCCTGTTTTTCGCCGAGGAACGCGTGCGAACTCGGTGGCCGTTTTGGATTGCGTTCGGAATCGTACTCGGACTCATCCCGCTCATCCGCCATAATGGGCTTGTCGTGCTCATTGTCATGACGCCATTCGCGTTGTGGGGATTCTTGCCTTACTGGAAGGGGACCGCAATCAGCTTGGCCATCGCGTGGGCGATTTTTCTCGCGATGAAACTGTTGGTCTATCCGCCGTTGCTGGCAGACGACTACGTAGGCGAGGCCACGCCCGATTTTTGGGCCAAGTGGATGACGCTAAACGATTCGCGCCGCCTGCTCGCCTACGACCCGCCGCTCGCAGCGGAGGAGTACGAGTTTTTGAAACAGGTCAAAATCCTGAATCCGGAAGACAACGCGTTGATGTACGCCACCGATCGATTCGCGGCGAACGATCCGGTACGGGACTACAACTTTAAGACCGAAGTGACCGCGACGGGACGCCTAAACGAAGCGAGCGATTTGGTGCAGCGATTGCGCTCGAGGTACCCGCTACTTACGTTCAGCCGCGTGTGGCTCGAAGAACGCCTATCCGACGCAGGGTTCCTCTTCTGGCGAACGGACGAGATCCGATGGGGTTTCTACGTCCCGACCGTTCGCGGCTACGACATCGCGGGTCGCGCCGACGACCGGCTCCACGAGCGGCTGATGCTTCTCCAAGAGCGCTACAAAATTATCTACAGCCAACCGGTCCTCAGTTTCTACGTAGTCATTCTCGCGTGCCTGCTCCTCTGGCGTCGCACCCGAGATGCGCGTTGCGTGATTATCTTTTTTCCAGTGCTCTTCAACTCGCTCGCGATAGTCGCGGTAGGCGCATCTACTTCCGATCGATATTACTTTCCTCTTGAGCTGTCAGCAGGCTTCCTGGCCTGCCTCGCAATATCGAATCGAATAGTTCCGCAAGCCGCCAAATCTCCCTGACAATGAGTTCCGGCAGGGTCTTGGGTATGCTTCGGGAATGTTCACGGCCCCGAAGGGTCCCGACCGGGTTCCCCCGAACGATCTAACCGCACGAGAGGCGCTGCCGATTCTGTTCGGGGTCACAATTCTCGGGGCGGTGCTGCGGTTCTACGCCCTGGGCGGTCCTTCGCTTTCGCACGATGAGTTATTGACGTGGTACACGGCGGGTCATGACTCACTGCGGGACGTCGTATCGAGAGACGTGGACTGGAGTTTCCATCCCCCGGGTTACTTCGTCTTCACTCATTTTCTGATGCGGTGGTTCGGAGACACGGAAGCGGTCTTGCGTTTTCCGTCGGCATTCGCCGGCGTTCTCCTGATTCCTTGCGTGTATATCTTGGGCGAGCGGTTGCATTCTCGGCTCGCAGGTTTGTTCGCGGGTGTGCTTACGGCGTGTTCCGTATTTCTCGTGTACTGGAGCCGCGAAGCACGTCCGTATTCGCTTCTGTGCGTGCTCGCCGTAGTCGCTGTATTGACCTCGAATGCTTTTCTTCGATCCGGCGCGAACGCGAAAAGCACATTCAAGATTTCGACCGCCTATACAGCCCTGCTGGTAGCGATGTCGTATGTTCACTATTTTGGCCTCTTATTCGCCTTAATTCTGGGCGGGTGTCTTTCCGCGGCTTGCATACGGCAGCCCGCGAAACTGTTTGCCCTGGGATCGGCGTACGCGGTCTTGTCTCTGACGTACCTTCCGTGGTTGCCGTCGTTGCGGTGGCAATTCAGCGAAATCGACGCGGGTATTGCGCACCCCGACACCCCGGTGTGGACCGAGTTCTTAACGCTCCACAATGCCTATTTCAACTATCTCGACGCGGTTCTCAGCCGGGCCGTCATGATCAGACTACTGCTGGTTATGTATGGCGTGATAACCCTGTGGCTGTTGACGCTCGCGATCCGCAAGCGTAAACTTTTAGAATCCCGTGCGCCGCTCGGTACGCTGCTCATCATGGCCGCGTGGCTCGTCGTTCCCTTTATCTACGCATACATCCGTTCGCAGCAAGGTTCGTCGATTTTTACGCATCGAAATCTCATGATCTCGGCGCCCGCGGCCTATCTGCTCGTCTCTTGTTTTTTGGTCTCCATTCGCATTCCGGCGAGAGTGGTGGCGGGTCTGGCAATCTTCGGAAGTCTCGTGCTCGCCGCGAACCTAGTCTTTCGATTCGATTTTTATTCGGCTCCCCACAAGGATCAGATTCGAGAGGCCATTGAGGTGGTCATCGCTCAAGAAAATGGGGAGGTAAACGGCCCAGTCTTCATAAAGGGATATCGAAGCCGAATTTATTACTA
>JBGTJY010000647.1:0-8302 GCA_041744855.1 Candidatus Hydrogenedentales bacterium | reverse complement strand
AGCGCTGCTTTTTAAGCGGCGCGATTCGTTGATGTGGCCTCCATTGCAACGCGCCGCTTGAAAAGCAGCGCTACAAATAATCACCTTGCGGACTTATTGGAAAGCCCCCTCCGCGGGAATGACGGGGCGGGAGCTTACTCGGCATCGTCAACAGCGTGGACCCGCGGATTGGCCCGCGCGCTAAATTCCACCAGGCATATCCCCGCGATCGCCACGAGAATTCCGCCCGCGAAAAGCCATACAGGCAGCCCCGACGCCCCGTCCAGCCCCTTGACAAAATCTGCCACCGCGGACGGAACCTTTCCGGCTCCGATCAGCAGCAGCGTGCCGTTCACGATGAAGTGCGCGATCATCGCCGGAAAAATCGAGCCGGTCCGATACGCGAGATAGGTCAACATAATTCCGCTGAGCGCCGTCGGCACGAAACGGTGAATGCTCAAATGAAACATCCCGAAGAGCACGCCAACCGCAAGGATAACGGCCCACGCGGGTATTCGGTCGCGCATACTCGAGAGCAAAGCGCCGCGGAATAACACCTCCTCGCATATTGCCGGCGACACAGCAATGACGAGGAACAATAGCCAGATGCTGACGGGTTCGTCGCCGCCGTAGAGCATCTGCTCGATCACTGCGAAGCCTTCCGGCAACGGCAGAATGCGGCTCTGCCACATCGCGAGCTGCAGCGAAACCACCACCCAACCGATCGCGAAAACGACCGTGCCCAGCGCTCCCACGGGATGCGGCGCGCGCAGGTTCAACGCTGAGCGCAAATCGATCCGCGCGAACCAAAGCACACCGACGACCGGCGCGAGAATGAGCGCGTACTGCGTAATCGCTAGGCCGATGTGGATGTTTCTCGTCTGCGCGTAACTGCCCGCGTAGAAGATGAGCAGCATCACGACGCCGAACAACCCCAGCGCGAGACCGGGCGTGGGCACGCTGCGCGGCGCAAATGCATCGCGCTTGAACGTGAGCGGAATCCCCTTTTCTTCCGACAGGATCACCTCTTCGCGCTGGAACATCCACGCGGCAACCACAAGCGCGAGCAACGCGTAGACCGCGGTGCACAGGAACACGACGAAGACCATGTCCAGCGTGGCGGTGCCTTTCAGGAGATCGCGGAACAGGAGCGCGACGTTCGCAATCGGGATAAACTGAGTCGCGCGAGAAAGGTCCACGTCCGGCACGACGCCGATCATCGCCGGCATGATGATCGCCAGAAAAAACGGCGTGACCAAATTCTGCGCGTCCTTGAACGACCGCGCAAACAACGCGATGGTCAGCATCACCGCGCTGATAAAGAAGCCGAGCGGAATGAGCACCAGCACAATTGCCGCAATGGCCTCGGGCGCGATCCGTACGAAATCGACCGTGCCTAGCTCGCCCGATCCCCGCAATTGTCCGACCATTTGCGAGAACTGAAACGCGAGCGTTGCCGTCATGCTCGCCAGATTGAGCAAACCCGTCAACACCGACAGCGTGAACACGGCGAGAAACTTTCCGGTGACGATTTCAAGTTTGGATGCCGGCGTCGAGAGCAAGGTCTCGAACGTCCCACGTTCCTTCTCGCCCGCCGTCAGGTCGATAGCCGGATAGAAAGCGCCCACGCCGAGCATGACGACCATGAGCAGCGGAAGCACGGAGCCGATGATCGCGCCGGTGGCCTTCTTCGGCGGCGCTACGTTTTCGCGTTCGACGGCGACCGGTCTCGCAAACGTTTCCGGAAGACCCTCGGCCGCCAGGCGTTGATTGAGCAGCACGCGGCTGGTTTCGGTCAGCGCCGCCTCGATGCGATCGGCCGCCTCGCGCGACGAACCCTCCGTCTGGTCAAACGACACCTTGACCGCCGCGCTGCGATTCTCCGCGAGATCGGCCTCCAGAGTTTCCGGCACGTGCACGATCGCGTCGATTTCGCCCGCGGCGAGCGCAGCCGCCGGGTCGTCCGGCGTTGCGAGTTCGACGCGCGGCAACGACTTGATCCACTCTGTCGCTAGCGCTGATTCCGATGGCAGAAGCGCGACCTTCGACACCGCCTCCTCGATCTTGCTCTGCTGAATGATCGCGACCTGCGACGCTACAATAAACAACACGGGATAGAGCACGACGGGCACGCCGATCATGGCGATGATCGTGCGTTTGTCCCGCAACGTATCGAGAAGCTCCTTCAGGTAAATCGTCAGGGCGATGCGCGCGTTCATGATGCAGGTCCGCCTTCGCGCTGCCCGTCTTCACGCTGCCTGTCTTGGCGCTGCCTGTCTTGGCGCTGACCGTCGATCACCGCCAGAAACGCGGCGCGCAGATTGTCCGTCCCCGTTTGCGTATAGAGCTCCTCCTTCGTGCCCATCGCGTGGATCGAACCCTCGTGAATCAGCCCCACGCGATCGCAGAGCAGCTCCGCCTCGGTCATATAATGCGTCGAAAACAAGATGGAATGGCCGCGCGATTTCGCGCCGAGAATGAAATCAAGGATCGTTTGGCTCGTCATGATGTCCAGGCCCAGCGTCGGCTCGTCGAGAATCAAAATCGGCGGATCGTGCAACAACACGCGCGCAATCGAGACCTTCTGATTTTGCCCCGTCGAGAACGTGTCGCAACGCCGATCGATGAATTGATCCATGTCGAGCATTCGCGTCAGCTCTTCGGTGCGTTGCGCGATCAATTCGTCTTCAAGACTGTAGAGCCGCCCGAAGTATCGCAACACTTCGCGGCCGGTCAGCCGACCGTACAACTTCGTATTCCCCGACAAAAAACCGATGCGCCTGCGCGCCGCGTTCGGGTCGCGCGCGCTCAACACCCCGTCGATCCAACACTCGCCGCTCGTAGGCGTGATGATCGTGCCGAGCATGCGCAACAACGTCGTTTTGCCCGCGCCATTCGGGCCAAGCAACCCGAGAATCTCGCCCCGCTCGACATCCAGTGTGACGCCGCGCACGGCCTCCACGGTTTTGCCCCGCGGACCGGAGAAGACCTTGCGGAGTTGTTTAGCCTGGACAAGGCTCATCCGCGCGAACCAGAAATGGCTTTGCGGAGTCGTTTAGCGCGGATGAGGCTCATGAAATAAAGGCTGGGCCCAACTTCCCCCGGGATGTGCCCGGGAAGGTTCGCATTGTTTCGCGCATCGTTTCAAGCCCCGACCCCTATCCACCGATTAGAATCCGAAACGTAGACGCCAATCTGTCGATGCATCGGTGCCCGTCCGTGCAAGTCCGTACTACAACCCGTCCTCTTCTTTGTTTGTTTCGAACAAGTTCACTCCCAAACGTCGTCCCCGCAACGCTCCCCCCACCGTCGTCCCCGCAGGCAGTAAGCGGGGACCTCCTCACTCCAAACCTCCGCGTATCGGTGTTCATCGGCGCCCATCGGTGTTCATCTGTGGTGAATCATTTCCCCGTGCTCCCAGTGTCCCCTGTGGTTTGGTTGCGGTTACTATCCCGCTTCTTGTCTTGAAAGTTTCCGTCACACTGGCGCATACTGTGTGGTATGCGTAGAATGCGGAGTGTAGTTGCGGCGTTGACGACGCTCGTCATCCTGCTGCCAGTCGGCGCGAATCCCGCCGCCGTCGTTCTTTGCATTGAAACCGACGGACACCTTCGCCTCGAGAAAAACGACTGCGAGTGCGTGGGCGGCGGTTCGACGAATTCCGGCAGGGACGATGCCGGCAAGTCCCCCGACCGCGCGCTGCCCTTCACGTCCGCTGAATGGACGCAATCCGCAGTGAATCATTGCGGCCCCTGCGTCGATATTCCGATGGCCATCGGCACCGCCGAGCAGCCGGCCCGGACCTACAACCCTCTGAAGTCGGCGGTCCATCCGCTCGCGGTTCACTCCTTCACGTCGTTCGACACCACATCGAACTCCACCGCGTCTGTCATCGATGCGGTGCACGCGCGGACCCTTCCCGCGCCCGCCTTGCGCACGACCGTCCTGCGCATCTGAGCCGAATCGCGCTCTCCAAACCCGTTGCCGTCCCCGCCCGCAGTGTGTCGCGCCGCGGAAGTCGGCCCATGAGTTCGCTCCCTCTACACCTAGACACCTTTGGAGATCGGCTCCTTTGACTCGAATCATCGCCCCATGGGCGGCGTGTTTCGCCGTCGCGCTTTCCGCATTCGCCGCGGACGAACCGGCCGGCCCGCTCACGCTCGAAGACGCGGCAGCGTTCGCGCTCGAACGCAATCCCGCGTTACGTCTGTTTCCTTGGGACCTCCGCATCGCCGAGGCGCGCGCACTGCAAGCATCGCTCCGCCCGAATCCCGAAGTCGGCATCGAAGTCGAGAACATTCAACTTTCGGACACCGCGGATAGCCGTACTCAGATGTTTGCGGTATCCAACAACGGCGTCTTCTTCGAACGCGAGCGAACGCGCAGCGAATCCTCGGGATTCGACGAGGCCGAAATCACCCTGCGTCTCTCGCAACTATTCGTCCTCGGCGGCAAACTCCGCAAAGGCGAAGCTGCGGCTATGGGCGATCGCGCGCTCGCGCATTGGGATTACCAAATCGCGCGCCGCGACGTATTGCGCGATACCGCCCAGGCGTTCATCGCGGTATTGGCAGCGCAGGAACGCGTGGAAGCGCAATCCACGATCGCCGAGAGCGCCGACGAACTTGAACGCGTCATCGCGGCGCGCGTCGACGGCGGAAAGGCGCCGCCCGTCGAGCTCAGAAGCGTGCAAGTGCAGACCTCCCAGGAGCAGTTGGATCGCACGCGCGCCCAACGCGAATTGCGCCAGGCCCGCGCCGCGCTCGCCGCGACGTGGGGCAGCGCGACTCCCGAATTCGATCGTGCTACGGGCGACCTCTATGCCGCGTCGTCCCCGCCGCCGCTCGCTGCGCTACTCGATCAGGCGGAATCGAGTCCCGATTTGCAACGCTGGACACACGAGAACGCGCGGCGAGAGGCGATTCTTAGGTTCGAGAAATCGCGGCGCGTTCCCGACTTAACGGCGTCGCTCGGCTTCGTCACGCAAGGCGTCGAAGGAGAACGCACGGCGGGATTCGGTCTGGGCCCCGGCGAACTTTCGCTCTCGCGCGGACGAACCGAGTTCGACGACGACAGCGAGCACCGGCTCGAATTTGAGCTTTCTATTCCGCTCCCGATTTTCAATCGCAATCAGGGCAGCATTCGCGAGGCGGAGTTACTCATCGGCAAGGCCGCGGATGAACGAAGCGTGACGTTTGCCAATATTTCCGCTCAACTCGCGCACTGGCACGAAGAAGCGCAAATCGCGCTCGACGAGATTCATTCGCTCGAATCCTCGACACTGCCCGCCGCCGAGTCCGCACACGACTTGACCCGCATCGGTTACGACGAAGGCAAGCTCGGCTACATCGAAGTGCTCACCGCGCAGCAAACGCTCTTTGGCCTTCGCGTACGCCGCGTCGACGCGTACGGAAACCTCCACCATGCATCGATTGAGATCGCGCGTCTGATCGGCGATTCAATCGTTCCGACTTCCGAAACACTGGAAACCGAATCATCCTCAGATAGAGGAATCGAGCCATGAAACTAAAAAATATTACGCGAAATGCTTTTGTATTGGCAGCTGCGGTGTGCGTCTGCATCGCCGGCTGCGACCAACAACCACCGTCGGGCGACGCCGACGCACCGGAATCCGCCGCACACACCCACGCCGTCGTAACGGAGACCTGCTTCATCTGCGATCCCGCCAAGCGCGACGCGGGGCGCCTCTGGTGCACCGAGCACGGGCGATACGAGGATCGCTGTTTCCTGTGCCATCCCGAAATCGAGGAAAGAGGCAGGCTCTACTGCGAGGAACATTTCCTCTACGAAGACGAATGTTTCTTGTGTCATCCGGAATTACTGGATCAGCCCGCCGCAGACCAGCGCAACGATGCCGTGCTCGACCTCGGCGTCGTGCATGCGCATTCCGAATCGAGCGACGTGCTTGCCGGTCTTTACTGCAACGAGCATCGCGTCAACGAAAATGACTGCGGCATTTGCCATCCCGAATTGCTCGCGAATCTCGACACGGGCGAGGGCCTGAAGGTGCGATTCGCTTCGGTGGATTCGACGCGCAAGGCGGGGGTCCGCACGGGTTTCGCGACGGAAGGGACGCTCGCGTCGGGCATCGAAGTGCTCGGCGAACTCACGTACAACCGGAACAGCCTCGCCGTGATTTCGCCATACGCGGGCGGGGTCGTAAAAGAAGTGCTGGTCGATGTCGGGCAATCCGTCGAGACTGGTGACCTGCTCGCGGTCGTCAGTTCGCCCGCCATCGCCGACGCAAAAGGCGCGCTCGTGAAATCGCTCGTCGACGCACAACTCGCGGGTCAGGCCTTCAATCGCGAGCGCGATCTGCTCGATCGTCAAGCCACGTCGAAACAGGATTATGAGAACGCGCGCGCAACCCAAGCCGCATCGACGAACGAAGTCGACCGCGCCCGCCAACAACTCCTCAACCTCGGCTTGAGCGATCATGAAATCGCCGCGATCGAAAAATCCCGATCGACGTCCTCCGAGTTACCGCTGCGCGCGCCCTTCCCCGGCGTCGTCATCGAACGTAACGCGGTCGCCGGCGCCGCCGTCGAAACGGGCGCGGCACTCCTGCGCGTGGCGGATTTATCGACGATGTGGCTCGAACTCTCCGTGCCCGCGCAGCAAGCCGTCCGCCTCCTGCCCAACGCGCCGGTACGCGTCGAATTCGATGCGTTTCTCGGCGAAAGTTTCACGGGCGAAGTGACGTGGATCGCTAGCGAAGTCGACGTGTCGACCCGCACTGTCCAAGCACGCGCCGTGCTCGCCAACCCCGCGCAACGACTCAAGAGCGGCCTCTTCGGACGCGCCCAGATCGCCGACGCATTGGAGACCACTGGCATCACCGCGCCGCGCGAAGCAGTGCAGATTGTCGATGGCCGCCCCGTCGTCTTTGCGAAACTCGAAGACGACCTCTACGAAACGCGCATCGTGCGGACCGGCTCGGAAATCAACGGCCGCGTCGCGATCCTCGACGGCCTCGCGTCGACCGACGAAATCGCGCTAACGGAGGGCTTCATTCTCAAATCGGAACTGCTCAAAGCCAGGCTCGGCGCCGGCTGCGTGCACGAATAGCCAGCAGAACCGATTCATGCTGGACAAAATCGTCGAATTCAGCCTGCGCAACAGGCTGATCGTCATCCTCCTATTCGCCGCCGTGCTTGCCTTCGGCGCGTGGCGCATGCTTTCGCTTCCGGTCGACGCATTTCCCGACACCACGCCGATTCAAGTCCAAATCAACACCGTCGCGTCCGCGCTCAATCCGCAAGAGGTCGAGCAACAAATCACGCTGCCCATCGAGCTCGCGGTCTCTGGGTTGCCCGGACTCGAGAATGTCCGCTCCGTCTCGAAATTCGGATTCTCGCAAGTCGTCCTCACGTTTCGCGATGACACCGACATCTACAGCGCGCGCCAGTTCGTGGTCGAACGCCTCGGCGCCGTCGATCTACCAGAGGAAATCGAGCGTCCCGAACTCGGACCCGTCTCAACGGGCCTCGGCGAAGTCCTGCACTATATTGTCCGCTCCGAAAATCCGAAGTGGAACCTCACCGAACTCCACACGCTCAACGACTGGGTCATCAAGCCCGCACTGCTCACCGTGCCCGGCGTCGCCGAAGTGAACAGTTGGGGCGGCTACGAAAAGCAGTATCACGTCGTCGCCGATCCCGAGAAGCTGATCAAGTTTGGCATCACGCTCGACACGCTCGAAGAAACGCTCCTCGATAATAATCTCAACGTCGGCGGCGGCGTCATCGAGCGCGGCGGCGAAACGTTACTCGTCCACGGCCTGGGCCGCGTGCATACGATCGCCGAAATTGCAGCAATCGTCATCGCGGCCTACGACGGCACACCCGTCCGCATCTCCGACGTCGCTGAGGTCGTCGAGGACCACGACATCCGCCGCGGCGCGATAACGTTCCAGGGCGCGGGCGAGGCCGTGATGGGTCTCGGCTTCATGCTCATGGGCGAAAACAGCCGCGAAGTCGCGCGCAATCTCCGCGATCGCATCGAAAGTCTCCAGCCGTCGCTTCCCGAAGACGTGCTCGTCGAGATCGTCTATGACCGATCCGAGCTCGTCGCCGAAGTCATCCGCACGGTCCAACACAACCTCCTCGCGGGCGCGGCATTGGTCGTGATCGTGCTCTTCGTGCTGCTCGGCAACTTCCGCGCCGGTCTCCTCGTTGCGTTGACCATTCCCATGGCCATGCTCTGCGCCGTGCTCGGCATGTACGAACTCGCGATCGCCGCCAGCCTGCTCAGTCTCGGCGCGATCGATTTCGGCATCATCGTCGACGGCTCCGTCGTGATG
>JBGTJY010000646.1:0-6715 GCA_041744855.1 Candidatus Hydrogenedentales bacterium | reverse complement strand
GACGTCGAGGTTTCGAAGGGCAAAAAATAGGCCATGGCCTACGTGAACGAGCCCGCCACGAACGGCGACGACGCGCAGGGCGTTGCGCCCGAGATTTCGAGCCGCGACATGAAGCGGCTGCGCGACCTCTTGTTCGGACGGCAACAGGCTCAGATTGACGAACTGGCGGCGCGGCTGGACGATCCTTCGCGCCGCGCGGAGGAGCTGAGTCATGTGTTGCCGGAGGCGCTCGCACGGAGTTCGAGCCGGAACGACGCGCTAACGGTCGCGATTACGAGCAGCGTGGAGAAGGCGCTCGACGCTTCCGTGCAACGGAACACCGGCAAGCTGGCGGATACGATTTTCCCCGTCATGGGCCCGGCGATTCGCAAGGCCATTTCGGAGACGTTTCGCGCGCGGATGCAATCGTTCAACAGCGCGTTGACGAAGGCGATTTCTTGGCAGGGGATGCAATGGCGCGTCGAGGCGAAGCGCTCCGGCAAATCCTACGCCGAGATCGTGATGCTGCACAGTCTGCTGTATCGCGTGGAGCAGGTGTTCCTCATTCACAACGACACGGGACTCGTGTTGCAGCATGTCGTGGCGACGGACGTTCAGTCGCAGGATTCCGACATGGTGGCGAGCATGTTGTCGGCGATTCGCGATTTCACGCGCGACTCGTTTTCGCTCGACGAGGGCGAATCGCTGAATACGCTCGAGATGGGCGATCTGACGGTGTGGATTGAGCAGGGTCCGAAAGCGACGTTGGCCGCGGTCATTCGCGGGAACGCGCCGTTCGGTATCCGCGAAGTGTTTCAGGCGGCGATCGAGGGTATCGAACGCGACCAGGCCGATCTGCTCGCGAATTTCGATGGCGATGTCGATCCGTTCGCGGCGAGCCGGCGGCATCTCGAGCCGTGCCTGCTGCATGCGGAGCAGGGCTCGGCGCGAAAGAAAGTTCCCACGTATGCGTTCGGCGCGATCGGCGTTGCGGCCGCGGCCGCAGTCGCGCTGATGGTGTGGTCGATGTATGTGAACCGGAAGTGGGAACGGCTGTTCGACGAGATGAGCGAGCACCCCGGATTGATGGTCGCGAACGTCGACAAAGTTTGGGGCACGTATCACCTCACGGGGCTGCGTGACCCGCTGTCGATCGATCCAGACACGCTCGTGCAGAAGGCGGGGCTCGACCCGAGCAAGCTCGTGGCGAAGTGGGAGGCGTACCAGGCATTGACGCCTTCGCTTCAGCTCGAGCGCGCGCGCCGCGCGCTGCAACCGCCGGACTCGGTACAACTTTCGGTGGCGGATGAGGGCGTGTTGCGCGCGATGGGTTCGGCGCCGCGCGAGTGGATCGCCGATGCGCGGCAGGTCGTGCGGGCGTTGCCCGGCATCGATCGTTACGACGATTCTGGATTGGCGGATCAGGACGAAGACCTCACGCGCTATATCGACGAGCTCGCGAAAGTGAACGGGATTTTCATCACGCGCGCGGACAAGATCGGGAACGACTATGTTATTTCGGGACTGCGCGATCCGCTGTCGGAGGATCCTGAGGCGATCCTGGCCTCGCTCACGGACGTCGACCCGACGCGATTCCAAACACGTTGGGAGACGTATCAGGCGCTCGGATCGGAATTCGTGCTGGAGCGTGCGATCAAGATGCTGGAACCGCCGGAGACGGTGACGCTGACGTTCGAGGACACACGGCTCGTCGCGACGGGCGAATCGGCGCACCAGTGGCTTGTGTCGGCGCAACGGCGGGCGCCTTCGATCATGGGGGTGGAGAGCATCGACTTGTCGGCCGTGGTGGATCTCGATTTGCAGATGCTGCGCGCGCGGGCCGAAAAGATCGAGTCGTACAAGATTTTCTTCATCATCGGCACGACGACGTTGGCCGAAGGACAAGAGGGGTTGATCGAGGAGATCGCGGCGGAAGTCGATCAACTTCGGATCGAGGCGAACCGCGCGGAGATTCCATACGTGGTGCAGTTGATGGGGCATGCGGATAAGACGGGCGACGACGAGAAAAATCTCGAGCTGAGTCAGAGGCGCGCGGTTCGCACGCGGGCGATGCTCGCTGGCGCGGGCATAGAGGATCCGCGCGTGTATGTGCTCGGCGCGGGCACGAATGCGCCGTTGCGCAGCGAGATCACGGACGAGGACCGGGCATTCAACCGCGCGGTGACGTTGCACGTCACGCTCGAAGACGCCGAGTAGCAGGCGCCGCATGGTCAAGAAAAAAGTGTGCATGGCGGGGGCCTTCGCGGTGGGGAAAACCAGCCTCGTGCAGCGCTATGTCAAAAGTATCTTTGACGATAAGTATCTGACGACGGTCGGGGTGAAAATTGACAAGAAATCGCTCGACGTGGACGGGGAATCGGTGGAACTTCTGCTTTGGGATATCCAGGGCGAGGACGATCTCACGAAATTGCGGATGAGTTATTTGAAGGGCGCGGCGGGGTGTTTGCTGGTGGTGGATGGGACGCGCGCCGCGACACTCGAAACTGCGCTGGCGATCAAGAAGGGCGCGGAAGAAATGCAAGCCGGGATGCCGTCGATTTTGTTGTTCAACAAGTGCGACCTCGCTTCGCAATGGGAATTGACGGATCAGGATATCGAGGCGCTGAAGGCTCAGGGGATCGCCACGCTTCAAACGAGCGCGAAAGATGGGACGGGGGTTGAGGAAGCATTTCTTTCGCTTACGAAAATGATGTTGGGCAAGTAGGGCGGGGCTGTTCACAGATGGCCACAGATTGCACAGATGAACCTAACCGCGGAGGTCGCGGAGGGATAGAAGGCGAAGCGATCGGAGTAGGGAGGTCCCCGCTTACGTCCCTCGCGCGCGAGGGCGCCTGCGGGGACGACGGAACGCACCGCGGAGGTCGCGGAGGGACGAAGTACGAAGGGCGACGTTCGAAGTAATGGCGTTGCCGGGTCCGATTCGGGAGGCGCTTTTAGATCTGACGCTTGGGGATCGCGCGATCGCGTATATCGAGGCGGACAACGAGGGACGGCTTGTAGGGCGCGGGGGCGAGTTGGATGTGTATGGGCTCGCGGCGCTCGAAGTTGGCGACGTCGTGGAAGACACCGTCGATTTTTTATCGGGCATGATCTCGGTGGATGCTCTTCCACTCGAGCTGCCGTTCATGCAAACGCCTTCGGGGGCGACCGCACATGTGCATCTATTTGAGCAAAGCGGGCGCATCTGGATTCTCTTGCTGGACGCGACGGAAGACAAGGCCCGTCAGCAACTCGTACAGCAGAAGGTCAACGACCTGAGCCTGGCGCGACACCGGCACGCGAAGATACTGGACCAATACCTCGGCAAAGAGGTCGTGCAGCGGCTCGAGGAGGGGATCGACAACGTCCAGAAGAGCGGCGAACGGCGGGTGCTGACGATCATGTTCGCGGACATTCGCGGATTCACGACGTTCAGCGAGAAGAGTCTGCCCGAGGACGTGTTCACGGCGTTGAACGTGTATTTGAGCTCGATGATCCCCGCCGTGCTGAGCGAGCGCGGCGTGTTGGACAAGATCATCGGCGACGAGATCATGGCGATCTTCGGCGTGTTGGATGGGCCGGAGATTCCGCCGCAGCAGGCAGTGCGCGCGGCCCTGCGCATTCTGGTGGCGATCAGGAATTTGAATGAAGTGCGGGCGCTCGAGAACGAGCCGTTGCTGAACGTGGGTATCGGGGTCGCGACGGGGCCGGTGGCGCTGGGCGTGCTGGGCAGCCGGCATCGGAAGTCGATCACGGTGATTGGGAATCACGTGAACCTTGCAGCGCGGTTGCAGGGACAGGCGGGGCCGGGACAGCTCATTGTCGATCGGGACACGTTCGGGCGGCTTGAGGATTTCCAGGCGCATTTCACGGAGCGCGAGGTGACTTTGAAGGGGTATCGCGCGCCGGTTGGGGTGATGCAGCTTGATATCGAACGCGTCGCGCAGTCGCGGGATTTTGGGGACCTGGGGACGTTTGCATAGACTCCCCAGTATTAGAGGTGAGCGCGAATGTCCAAGGATCGAACACTACAGAGAGTCGAGCAAGACATCGCTGCGCGTGACCTTGGCAAGGCGCGCGAACGGCTAATCGGTTTATTCCAGCAATACCCAACCGATCTGGAGATTCGTGCGCGGTTGGCGCGCGTGTATGCCGACCTTCAATATCCCGACCAGGCCGGGCGATTTTGGTATCTCGAAGAGCAGAAGACGGAGGAAATGAGCCGCGCGTGCGAGATTTTCGAGCGGCGCTACGGGTCTGTTCCGGCTTTGATTCTCAATGCTCTCGGTAGTAAGGAAGTGCTTGCGGGTTTTTCAGATGAATTCTCAAGAAAGACGATCCACGATCTAAAGAAGAAAGTATTGCAATCTGGCGCTCAGGCGAAGTCTCCTCGTTCGCCTCGGACAGGTCGCGGCTCAGATGTCGGAGTGGGTTGTGCCTTAGCGATTTTGTTGGGGATTTTCACATTTGTCATGGGCTTGATTCGTATTTTTGAAGTTTGGATCAAACCAATTTTCAGCGAGTTTTTCGAAAGATAAGCGCGTTGTCCAATGCCGGTCACGCAGGTATCATTACTAGAAAATTTTTCGATGAGGAATCACCCATGATCAGGTTCGCTATTGCGTTAGTCTTCGCGGCGACCGTTTGGTTGCCGTCGGCATTTGCGCAGTACACGCCGTCGCAGGCTGCGGGGTATAAGGCGGGCGTGATGTGTTCCGGGGTGTTTTTGGCGAATCGTGATCCGCAGGATGTGTTGCGGGACGAGTTGGCCGGTCCGAATTTGGTGGACACCGCGATCGGGAACGCGACGATCGATTACAACAATCAGGCGGTTTGGGTGTCGTATTCCGAGGAGGCGCCGCCTCGGCTTGCGGTGCTGCATCCTGGTTTTGGGACGGTGTTGTTGCCTGAAGGGGCGGCGTTGGATTATCGCGCGAATTTGCCGCGCGTGAACATGCCGTTTCCGGAGGGCGAGCCCGCGGCGATTGCTTGGCCCGATGGGGACTTGTTGCCCGAGGCGGCGTTGCCTGCCGAGGTCGACCGGGTGAAACTCGAGGAGGCGGTCGAACTGGCGTTTACGGGCGAGAAGTACGCGCCGCACAAGACGCTGGGGGTTGTCGTCGTGTACAAGGATCGGATTGTCGCGGAGCGATATGCAGATACTTGGGGCGTGCACACGCAGTACCGGAGTTGGTCGACGGCGAAGAGCATTACGAATGCGCTGATCGGGATCCTTGTGGGTGATGAAAAACTCAAGGTGGATCAGCCCGCGCCGATTCCGGAATGGCAAGGCGCAAACGATCCGCGGCGCGGGATTACGATCGAGAACCTGCTGCACATGAGCAGCGGATTGAAGAGCGAGGGTTCGGCGACGGGGCTTGCGTATTGGGGCGGGGTGGATACGGCGAAAGAAATCGCAAAGAGCGAGCTTGAGGCGCCTATCGGCGAACGGTGGAAATATTCGAACTACGACACGTTGCTGCTCGTGCGGTCGATGCGGGAAGTGATCGGGAAGGACAAGAAATATTGGAAATTTCCGCGGCAACGGTTGTTGAACAAGATCGGCATGCGGGACACGTATCCGGAAATCGATGCGTATGGGAATTTCATTTTGAGCAGCCAGATGTACACGACACCGCGGGATCTTGCGCGATTCGGGATGCTTTATTTGCACGATGGGGTGTGGAATGGGGAGCGGATTTTGCCCGAGGGTTGGGTCGCGTATGCGCAGGAGCCCGCGCCCGCGAAGACGCAACGGGACGAGCGCGAATCGGGCTATGGGAAGCAGTTTTGGCTGTATGGCGCGGACCCGCGGGTGCCGGACGACACGTACTCGACCGCGGGGGCGCGCGGACAGCACTCGACTATTGTGCCCTCGCGCGATCTTGTCGTGGTGCGGACGGGGCTTGACCCGCGCGACGGGACGAAGTGGGACCAGGTCGAATTTACGGCGGACGTGCTGCGGGCGATTGGCGCGGATTCGTGATTCACCACAGATAAACACCGATGAGCACGGATGAACACCGATATTAAAGTGTGAATAGACGATAGCGTCGGCGGTCGACTTTTTGGGAAAGAACTAGATAGTTAGCGGATTATCATACGCACGATGCGACCTGGACCGAGCGACGCGCTGATTGTGGTCGACGTACAGAATGACTTTTGCGAGGGCGGCGCACTTGCGGTCAACGATGCGGACGCGATTGTCCCGGTGATTAATCGTCTGTTGCCGAAATTCGCGCATGTCATATTTACCCGCGACTGGCATCCCGCGAATCATTGCAGCTTTTCCGCAGCGCCGCAGTTCGTGGACGGGAGTTGGCCGGTGCATTGCGTCGCGGGGACGGCCGGGGCGGCGTTTCATCCTTCGGTCGAGGTACCTGCGTACGCGCTCGTGATCAGCAAAGGCACGAGCGCGGATCGGGAGGCGTACAGCGGGTTTGACGGTACGGCGTTGCGGATGGGAAGTATGGGAAGGATGGAGGCGAGCGGGGTTACCGGGACGGGTTTGAAGGATAAACTGCGCAGCCGGGGAATCGAGCGAGTGTTCGTTTGCGGACTTGCGACGGATTATTGCGTGAAGGCGACGGCGCTGGATGCGCGCAAGGCGGGTTTCGACGCGGTGCTCATCGAGGACGCGTGCCGCGCGGTGGACAAACCGCCGGGCACAGGGCGCGACGCGATCGAGGCGATGCGCGACGCTGGTGTGACGATTGTGCGTTCCACGAGCATCGCG
>JBGTJY010000645.1:0-3939 GCA_041744855.1 Candidatus Hydrogenedentales bacterium | reverse complement strand
CCCCCGCCAGACACCGCCCATTTCGAGCGTGTGCCAGAGCTGGGAGTAGAACCGCGTGTTGTGCTCGCCACTCTTGAGGATCCGCGGGTTCTTCCCGATTGCTTCCGCGCGCGAGTATCCCGTGGCGGCTTCGAAGGCGGCGTTTACAAAAAGGATGGCGCCCAAATGGTCGGTGACCATGATCGACTGCGGCGCGGATTCGAGGACGTGGGTCCAGTCGAGACCCGCGCGATTCTCCACCCTATAGGCCACCCCGGCCATTTCGTTTCCTCCAATTCCGGCGCACACGGGTCGCCCGCTTTATTGGAAAACGACCCCGTTGCACACCCCTGCGACACCCGTCTGGACTAATAGTACCATGTATTCTGCGGACACAAAAGGCGATTAAAGGATAAAATACAGAATTTCTCGAATTTCAGGATGCGATATATGGCGTCTCAGGGTACATTGCGGCCGACGTTCGGGGAGCTAGGGTATCCCCGCTCATCAAAAAATCTTATGAGATCGGCGATAAGTTGAGCGCGGCCCGATTCCGCCCCACGATCCATTGCAGGATCAGGGAAGTCTGCAAGATTATAGAGCGGACGAGCGCAATGATTGCAGAAACGGCTTGCGCCCGGATTCGTATGTCCACAGCCCGCGCAATCCAAATCGAAGGGTGTTCCGCATTTGCTGCAGAAGTGATGGCCGTTCTCAGGCCCTCCGACAATCAGCAGACAGTTGGGACACTTGAATACGCTTTCATCGCGCGTCCGCTCAAGGCTATAGATATTAGACTCCTTGGCCAATCGCCACACTTCGATAAGCTGCCGAATGCCCTTTAGAGTGGCGACTCTTGGCTGCTGACTCGTGCCGCTTTCAAATTGGCTCACGGCAGCTTGCGTCAAACCGAGCACCTTTGCCACGTCCCGCTGGCTGGCGCCGATCGATTCGCGTAAGGCTCGAAATTCCTCCCTTAGTCCGCCAATGTCTTCTATTTCGTGAAGGTTTGTGTCAGTCATTAAACTTCTCCTCCGTCAGACCGAGGCTGATACACAAGAGCAGAGCGCTAACTATGCTGAGTCATGGAACTAGGAGTATCATATCAAATTTATGGACTTTCGTCTACTGATCCGAACGAATTCGAATTGATGGCCGCAAGCACGGATCGCATCCACCAGATGTTGATGAAAATCAACGTCAATTCGTACCTGTAGACATAAGTCTTCCGATAAAGTTAGAGTATTTTCCCTTGACAAGATGATAATGTTTATGCTACTCTCCTGCTGCATACCTCTGCGGTCATCTTCGCGATGTGAATCGCATACTTTTTCTTGCGGCAAGCTAGACCGGTCCTGTGGGCAGAGACCGGCAATGGGGTGAGTCCGTCCCCCTTCCTGCGACTTCGATGGTCAAGGCGTGTTTTTTTCACGAGCGGAAACGCTCACGCATTCATACCCAATCGGAGGACCACGCCATGAAAACGAAGTCCGTCAATCCGCTCTTGTCCATCGTATTCATCCTCGATTACGCCAGTCCGGGTTTCGCCTTGATTGACCGCCTGCCGGCGTACTTGCCACGACTTCAGTGGGATCTTTTGCTGTTACTCTGTGAACGTGCTCCAAAAGTGGTATCCAAAAAGGCAATCCTGGATTCGCTTTGGGAAAACGTGATCGTCGAAGCCGCACAAGTCGACGTTCAACTCGCCGGACTCAAAAAAACTTTGGCCATAGTTTCACCTGGCCGAGAAGGTTTGATCGCGTCCGTGCCGCGGCGAGGGGTGTTCGTGAATCTTAGCCCCGGCCAGATCGTAATTTTGCCGTTAGGCGGGGTGTCGGCGGCTGATTAACCAGCCTGTATTCTGGGTCGCTCGGTCGAGGTGCCAGACGGTGTCGGACTCCAACCGAAGATTTCCGACTCTTCTTTTATACTCCGAAGCATTCATCGGCCTTCCTTCGCTAGACTAGCCCATCTTCCGCAGGTACCGGATAGAACCATTGAGTTTCCCGGGTAATTTGATGGGGTAGATCATTTCTCGGCGATCTCGGACCTGACGCGGCGCCTTCGCGTAACCAGATCGAGAGCGTGTCGGATGACGGAAATTACCACGTGGCGGCAGCCCGGAGCGCGCGTTGATTTCATTGCAACCACACTCAGACTTTCGATTCTTCACTTAACATGTGTCCCGAGCGCTTGCGAGAGAAAAATAAAAAGGCGCTCCGGAGCATTTGCTGGATCCGGAGCGCCGCTTTGTTAGTTATAATTACGCCCCGTAACTCCAACCCTTCCGCGGTTCGCGCGCGACGAATTCGTTTGCCTCTTTGACGTTCGTGACCTTCATGTTCGCCGCGTCCCACTCGAGCTTCTGGCCGGGGAAGCGCAGCGAGAGATTGCCCATCACGACCCATTCCGTGAACGGACCGGAGTAGTCGAAATTCGAGCATGCCGCGGAGCCGCCTTTGCAGGCCTGAATCCAGTTGATGTACGGGTCTTCATCGGGAATGCGCGGGATGATCTGCGTCGGCTTCTTGTAATCCTTCATGCGATCGTCGGGCAACAGGCGCGAATTGCCGCCGTACTCGCCCGTCGTCGCGTAGCCGTCCGTGCCGATGAACAGCGAGCCGTTTTTGTCATCGCCCAGTTTAGTGCCCGCGGGGATTTCCTTGGGCAACTCAGGCTTGTTGCCGCCGTCGTGCCAATACACCGTGACCGGGTCCATGCCCCCGCGCTTCGGGAATTCGTAACGAATCGTCGACTTGGTCGGGTAGGTCTCGGAAGTCTTGCCTTCCTGCATCAGGCACTCGACGCTCAGCGGGCCTTGCTCGCTCAGGCGCAACGCCCAGTTCGCCGGGTCCGCGATGTGGCATGCCATGTCGCCCAGCGCGCCGCAACCGAAATCCCACCAGCCGCGCCACGAGAACGGGGCATACGCGGGATGATAGGGACGTTCCGGCGCCGCGCCGAGCCACAAATCCCACGCCATCGTGTCGGGTGTCGGCGGTGTGTCTTTCGGGCGATCGATGCCCTGCGGCCACACGGGCCGATTGGTCCAGATGTGGCACTCCTTCACCTGCCCAATCGCGCCGCTCCAAATCATCTCGCACATGTCGCGCACGCCGTCGCCCGAGTGGCCCTGGTTGCCCATTTGCGTCGCGACTTTGTATTTCCGCGCGGCCTCAGCCAGCATCCGCGCCTCGGCGACGGTGTAGGTCAGCGGCTTCTGCACGTAGACGTGTTTGCCGAGCTGCATGCAATACATCGCGGCGACCGCGTGCATGTGGTCCGGCGTCGAAATCGTTACCGCGTCGATGTCTTTCTCTTTGTCCAACATCTCGCGGAAATCTTTGTAACGTTTCGCGTTCGGAAAGCGCTCGAAGGTCTCCGCCGCGCGCGCCCAATCGACATCCGCGAGCGCCACGATGTTCTCGCCCCGGCACCCGTAGGTGTCGGCCTCGCCCTTCCCGCCCGCGCCAATTGCCGCGATGTTCAGCTTGTCATTCGCCGACACCCGCTTGGTCCGGCCGATGGTAGCCGTCGCAGCCAATCCGGCCGCCGAGCTCATAAAGAAATAACGACGTGTAAGTCTACGATCACCCATATTTCAACGCCTTTCCCTGGTAACGGTGTGAAGCCCAGTCCCTCTGGCATGCCCACGAGCGCAATTCGCCCGCGTGCCAGACGGAATGGGTAGGATACTCGCCGAGGAAGGATTGGTCAATCGCACTCCGCAATACAATTGGCTCGGGCCAGCGCGGCTCGGAAGCGTACAAAGAGGTTTGTCGTCGCAACGCGCGTTAACTAGAATGCAGCGCTGAATCGGGTAACCGCCGCATGCAAGCCACCTCCTCATCAGACTCGGTAGCGAAAACTGCTGAGATTTCGAAGCGCCCTCGCCGAAGGTTCTCGCAAGGAAGGGTGATTTCGCTCGTAGCCAGCATTACGGTTTTCGCTGTTTCGACG
>JBGTJY010000644.1:0-2023 GCA_041744855.1 Candidatus Hydrogenedentales bacterium | reverse complement strand
GAAGCCACGGAAGGCGTTATCGGCATGCATTCGCTGAAACCGGTTATGAAGGTTCGTTCATCGCGGGATCGTTCTGGGCCACGCATTCTGATTGTGCGGATGAGCGCGTTCGGCGACGTGATTCACGGCATCCCGACGTTGTGCGCACTTCGCGAGGCGATTCCGAACGCGTTCATCGCATGGCTCGTGGAAGGGCGGATGGGCGACCTGCTGGAGGGGCATCCGGCGTTGGACGAGCTGATCAAAGTGCCGCGGCGGTTTTGGAAGTCGCCGCGCGAAGTGTGGCGGATGCGGAGCCGCCTGCGAGCGCTCAAGTTCGACACGGCCATCGATTTGCAATGCCTCACCAAGAGCGCGGTTGCAGCGTGGCTGAGCGGCGCGAAGCGGCGGATTGGCAAGGCGGGCGAGGACGGCCGCGAGCTGAGCCGCTGGTTTCACAACGAGTTGGTGGAAGCGCGCGGGACGCACGTAATCGAGCATTACCTGGGAATGCTGCGTCCGTTGGGGATCGAGTCGCCGACCGTGCGATTTGAACTGCAGGAAACGGCGGCCGACGCGGGCATGGTCGAACAGTTCTTGCGCGAGCGCGGATTGGTCGGGCGACGGTTTGCGCTGCTGAATCCGGGCGCCGGGTGGCCGTCGAAAATGTGGCCGACGGTGCGCTATGGAGCGATGGCCCGCCACTTGGGCCGCGAGCATGCGATGCCGAGCGTCGCATTGTGGGGAATACCGAGCGAGCGCCCGATGGCGGAACGGATCGTGGAAACAAGTGCGCGGAACGCGCACATGGCGCCGCCGACAACGATGCGCGAGCTGGCCGCGTTATGCCGCCGGGCGGCGTTGTTCGTCGGGTCCGATACGGGGCCGATGCACTTGGCAGTAGCGGTGGGAACGCCCGCGATCAGCCTGCACGGACCGAGTCGCAGCGAATGGTGTGGCGCCTACGGTCCACAGAACATTCGACTGCAAGTGCGATACGAAGCGGGTTCGGCGACACAGCGCAGAGCGGCCGACGATTCCGCGATGCAGGAAATCACGTTGAAGATGGTGTACGACGCGTGCGATCGGCTTCTGGGCCGTCAGTCGGCACGCCTCGCAGGGTGACGAAACGGATCAAAAGTTGGGAAATGGAGCTATCTCATGGCATGTCGTCTTTCGTTGGCGAGTTTGGTGTTCGTTGGATTCGTGTTGGCTACGTTCCAACCGCTGGGTGCTCAATCGCTCGATGGCACCTGGGAGATTTCGATGGTGGTTGATGATGGTCGAGTGGTCGAGCCAACGGACGTGCTTCTCAACTATGCTGCGGATGGCCGGGTCGTCATTAAAGGCCAGACAGCTGAGCTTGTTGTGCCGATGACATTTCAGCGAAAGCAGCTTCCGTTTCTGGTCGACGATACAAAAAGTCCGATGACGTTGGACATGGGGAATGTCCAGAAAACGGGCGGGCGCGGAATCTTCATGGCCAGCCGCGATACGCTCGTGTTATGCCTGGCGAGCCGCGACAAAGGCCGGCCGACCTCGTTCTCTTCCAAAGCAGGATCGGGAAACTTACTCGTGACGCTAACGCGCACCTCGAGTGGCGGCATCCCCGGGTTGCCGAATCAGCCGCCGAGCATTCCATCGTATGAGGACGAGCAGTTGAAGCGGATGCTGGTGGGAACGTGGGGGCATCAGGACAACGAATCGATCCATTACATCACGCTGGGCGGCGACGGCAACATGCGGGCCACAATGCAGTGGAAGGACCAGTTCAAGCAGATGTTCCACCAAGACGTTCGCTCGAGCGGCACGTGGACGGTGAAGGATGGCGCGGTAATCATCAACATTACGCAGTCGAACGATAAAGAACGCCGCGGGCAAGTGGGGTCGTTCCGCGTGCGATCGATCAACGGCAGCGAGCTCGTGGCGGTGGATTACAACGGGCAAGTGCGGCAGGAGTGGAAGGCGCCGTAACCGAGATCGAAATGTCTCCGGTTCCAAGACCCCGGCGGACGCCGTCACTTGGCATTTCGCCGCGCATCCC
>JBGTJY010000643.1:0-2484 GCA_041744855.1 Candidatus Hydrogenedentales bacterium | reverse complement strand
GCCGCGAACAGCAGCGTCTTGGTGCACAGCGGGAATCCGCGCGCGGGCGTGCCGAGGGGGCCGAGGTTCAGGTGTTTGATGTCGGGATGATTGACCGGGCCGCGTCCATGCGGAATCTGCCAGACGTTCTCGCCCGTATTGAGGTCGATGGCCGTGATGCGCCCATACGGGGGTTTGAAGAGTGGCAGACCTTTCGGGCCGTTGACGCCTTGATTCTGGCCGACGAAGGTGAAGTTCGAGATGCTCGCGTTAGGCCGCGTGAGTTCGACCCCAATCGGACCGGTCTGCGAGGGAACGTACACGATGCCCGTCTCCGGATCGGCCGCGCAGCCCATCCAATTCGCGCCGCCACCCCAGCCGGGATTGTAGATGGTCTTCTTGCCTTCCATCGGCGGCGTGTAGAGCGGTCCGCAATTGAACGATTCGAGAATCTTGACCGCCTCCGCGTGCAACTCCGGGGTGAAGTCGATCAAGTCCTCCACGCGCGAGCCTTGTAGTTCGTAGGCCGCGGGTTTCGTCGGGAAGGGTTGTGTCGGCCAGGACTTCTCGCCCTCCGCGGTCGACTGCGGGACGGGGCGTTCCTCGATCGGCCAGAGCGGCGCGCCCGTCACGCGATCGAAGCAGAACAGAAAGCCTTGCTTGGTGGGTTGCGCGAGCGCCTTCACCTGTTTGCCATTGACGGTCACGTCGAGGAGCGCGGGCGCGGCGCACAGGTCGTAGTCCCAAACGCCGTGGTGCGTAGTCTGAAAATACCAAACTAGCTCGCCAGTTTCCGCTTTTACACAGACAATACTCTCGGCAAACAGATTCTGGCCCTTGCGTTGGCCGCCGTACCAGTCGTTCGTCGGCGTGCCGAACGGTAGATAGATATACCCGAGTTCGTCGTCCGCGGACATGTTGGTCCAAACGTTCCCATTGCCGGTGTATTCGGCCGCGCCGTCTTCCCATGTGTCATGACCCGGCTGGTCCTCGAGCGGCGGATTGTGGAAGGTCCATTTCGGTTCACCAGTCCGGACGTCGAATGCATGCACGTCGCCCGCCGGCATTTCCTTGCGCTGAGGTCCATCGAAGATGGACGAGCCCACGACGACCACGTCGCGGCAGATCATCGGCGGAGAACTGACCGCGATGAGTTTGCGGTTCACATCGCGCCGCATGTGCTTGATGAGATCGACGCGGCCGCCTTCGCCAAAGGTTTCGATCGGTTTGCCCGTCGTGGCGTTGAGCGCCCACAGGTGGCAGTTGCCGGTGCCAATAAACACGCGCTTGTCATCCCCATCGGCCCAATACGAAACGCCGCGATGAACGAAGCCAAGGTTCGTCGGGCGGCCGTCCTTCCAGCTTTCGGTGTCAAAGACCCAAATGGACTCGCCGGTCGCGGGGTCGATCGCTGCGACTTGGCTGAGGGAGGTGCTCGCGTAGAGCACGCCGTCGACGTATATAGGCGTCACTTCATGCAGGAATGGCCGCGCCGAAGGATTCGCCTTGGCAGTCTCGTCGTCCGGCGAGTTCCAGACCCACGCGACCGCGAGGTCGTCCGCGTTGTCCTTATTGATTTGGTCGAGCGCGGAATACTTGGTGCTGCCCTTATCGCCGCCATACCCGAGCCATTGGCCTTCGTTCATGCCTTTTTGGGCTATCGCGGCGGGGATCGCCATGCAGAGTATTAATGGGGTCAGAGTCCGGCGAAACATGATGCGGAAGAGTCCTCACGGTGATTGGGGCTAGGGAGCACGCGCGCCGCCCGAAGCGCACACTTCAAACGCGCGAGATCCTGTCCATTGAAACCGAAACTTGTCAATTCGGTTCCGGGTTTTGGAGCGGCTTGCTCGGCTTGGTATGGTCTGGGGTGGAACGCCGGAGACTGACAGGGCAGCGAGGCCGGCCAAACGATCTTGATTCAGTGAGGGCATTCATGGGGATTAGACGTGAGCTGATAGCGATGCTTCTGGGCTGTGCGGGGCGCTTGATCATGGCGCAGGACTCGCCGTTTGCCCCGCCGGTCGCGATCGACGTGCGGGCCGGATACTCGATCGAGAAAGTCGTTCTGAGCGAGCGGGCAATACCGGTCCTGTTGTTGTCCAAAGACTCGTTTCAATCCACGAAGAAGCCTGTCGTGTTTCTAATTCACGGCGGCGGAATGCCCGATGGTTTGGGCGATTCGAATCCATGGGCAAAAGAAGGTTGGTTCGATCCGAAGTATTTCGACGTGCCCTACACGCTGGCGGATGGCGGCATTCTTGTCGCGCTGATGGATTGTTGGTGGGCCGGGGAGCGGTTTCGGCCTGAGCACCGGGAGATCGTGAAGCAGAATTATCTCGCCGGAGTCATTCGGGGATACATCGAGACGACAAAGGATATCCCGTTGTTGATCGACGCGATGACGGGCCGGGACGACGCGGACCCAAACCGGATCGGCGTGACGGGGCGATCGGGCGGCGGGATCATCGCGCTGATGGCGGCGGCGTATGAGCCGCGCGTCAC
>JBGTJY010000642.1:0-1680 GCA_041744855.1 Candidatus Hydrogenedentales bacterium | reverse complement strand
GACGACGATGCGGGCGGTGCGACTTAGTTTTTCGGGGCAGGAACGGGTTTACATTTCGAATGTGTTTGTTTTTGGGAAACGGGGATTCACCACAGATGAACACCGATAGCCACCGATGAACACTGATTAATTCGGATAAAGTGGATAGATTAAACCGTGCTACGGAATGACTCGTTATTGGCTATGGATTTCTCAGGGGCATTAGGGCGCGGGCGATTTGCAGGTCGTCTTCTGTTTTTATGATGTGACCGGAGAGGCGGTCGAGGGGGTGGAATCCGATGTGGCCGGTGTAGGTTGCAGTTTTTCCTGCATCGGCCGCGGCGAGATAGGGGGCGCGGCGCCAGCCGGTGATGCTCCAGGTGATTCGCTGGATGGGTTTGAGATCTTGTGAGTTCGTTTTTTCGGCGAAAGTGAAGTTGATGGGCTGGTCCTGGTAGGCGCATTCGATCTGTTCGAGCGTGCAGCTTAGGTAGGTATCGAAGTTACCGGCGATCATCGCTGCGACGAATTCGCGGACTTCCTCCGAGCTGAGCAGCGGTGCGATTGAATGGACCTGGAATACGCGCTCGCACGCGTGATTCTGGAGAAATTCGTAGATGAATTGTTCGCTTGTGGCGATGTTATTGGCGAGTGCGTCTGGGCGGCGATGAAACTCGACGCCTTCTTCGCGCGCGATGTCGGCGAAGGCGGCGTGTTCCGAATTGACGTAGATCGCGTCGAAGCAGCGGGCCGCTTTGCATTTTCGAATTGCCAATGCGATCAGCGGGATGCCGTCGATTTCCTGGAGATTTTTTTGTTTGAGGCGCTGGCTGCCCATGCGCGCGGGGATCATGCCGATGTTCATTGGCTGCGTTCCAACAGTTCGGTGTGAACTTTTACGACGACTTTCTTTACGTGTTCAGGGTAGCCGGGAACCGGCAGTTGCGCCATGTGGGCGTCGTCGGGAAAGAAGACGGAGAATACACCGGGCACGTTATGAATGGTTCCGCAGGGAATTTCGGGGCGATTAAACAGGACTACGTCGGTTTTTTCGTCGTAAGGTTTGCGAGTCCGCAGACGTTCGCGGCGATACCACTCGATGCGCTCAGCGTTTTCGAGCGACATCTGGATATCGATGAATTTGTCGTGGGCTTCGAGTATCGCCGCGTCGGGGTTGCGCGTGGGATACGCCATGACGCGGGCGAACAGGCGCGGGCCGTCCATCTCGATGTACTCCGCGACTGGCGAGGTGTCGTTCAACGATTCGAGGAACGTAAACGCCGTTTGCCAGGGTTCTCCGCTGAAATAATTTCGCCACCGGTGGAGGCTGTCGGAGATCACGCGGAGCCTACTCCCAGATTTCTCGGGCGCAAGCGGCACGGACATCTCGCGCCCATGGCGATGCGCTTGCGGCGGATTTCGTGAGATGAGCCGTGCCCCCCGCGGCGCGGACGAGCGCGAGACCGGCGGCGACATCCCACAGCATGATGCCTTCTTCGGCGTAGGCCTCGATGCGTCCCGAAGCGACGTACGCGAGGGACATCGCGGCGGAGCCGAGAAGACGGACTTTCTTGAAGCGGGCGTAGAGCTTCATCGTGCGATCGGCTTGTTCGGGCGTGAACGCGAAACTGCTTGGAAAGCCCGTGCCGAGAATCGCTCGCGATGCGTCGTGTTCGCGGGAGACCGCGATCGGCGCGCCGT
>JBGTJY010000641.1:0-5544 GCA_041744855.1 Candidatus Hydrogenedentales bacterium | reverse complement strand
GACCGCGTTGTGCCGGCCGATGTCTTCTTGGATCGTGAGCATCGCACCGGAGGAATCGAAGATGGCCGCGGCGTGCGCGCCGCCGGTCTGCGCAAACATGCGCTGAGCGCGACTCATCTCGGCGAAGTAAAAAGTGATGCGTTCATACGGCAGCACTGCGTCGGGACGTAGCGCTATCGGTTCGCCGAAAACGGAAATGTCTCCGGGATCGCGGGTGCCGCAGACGCCACACGCGGCGGTCGAGAGAAGACTGCGGCGGCCCGCGATCGGCTTGGCCAACGTCTGCGGGTCGACCGCTACATCGAGACATGCGACGATGCCGGATTCCGGATCGAGCGTTTCACGAAAAGTCATCGGCGCGGCGCCGCTGCTGATAACGCCTTCGGTGAAGAGCAGTCCGCGCGCGAGGACGTGATCGTCGCCGGGCGTGCGCATGGTGGTCGTGAAGGCTTCGTCGTTCACGCGGATGTGCAACGCAGCCTCCGGCGTCAGCGCGTCTTCGACTGCGTGCGCGCCGGCGTCGTCCATGCGCAACGCGGCGTACGACTGCACATCCATCATTGCTCCAGAACGGGCAGGCGCAACGCGGAACTGTATTTTCCTCCCGCCAGCAATTGGTTTTGCGCGATGCGGCCCGGACCTTCGACATACATTTCGCGTCCGTCGTTGAGGTTGATAGCGTATTTCGGATGGTTCGAGGAAGAAATGAGGAGCCGAATTCGGTGGCCCGCCTTAAACGTGATCGCGGTATCGACCAGCTCGATCTGAATTTCATAGACCTCGCCGGGCTTCGCGAGCACTTCGCGATCCACGCCTTCGCGGAAGCGCAACCGTTGGATGCCTTCCGTGACAAGCATCGATCTCCCGTCGGGATACACATCCGTGAGAATCGCGGAAAAATCGGTATCCAAACCGTCCGTCGAAACGAATGCGGTTACGACGGGACGCCCGGCGACAAGGACATCAGCCTCAAGCGGGGACGTCGAAAAGGAAAGCACATCGCCGCGCGACTCGACCTTCTCGCGCTGATCCTGTGGACCCGGCGTGAGCTCCTGCGCGAGCACGTGTCCGCCAATCGTCGGCGCGGGATTCGCCGGATCGGATTGAATTGTGTGCAGCGTCGCCTCGGCGGTGGCCTCCGGGCCGAGCGCGTCGCGGCCGCTAAGATAGAGGCGTTTTTCCGCCGTACCCGCGGGCGGCCAGGTATCCGCCTCGCGCCACTGGCTCGCGCCCATCTGGTAGTAGCGAATTGGCGCGCTCGACGCCGCGTAATCTTCGCCTTCGCCACGCAGCCAGTATTTCAAGAAGGCGTGCGCCTCGCGATAGCCGAACTGCGCGGCGTCAGGATATTCGAGCGCGCCATTGCGGATCTCGTCGGTCCGATGGATCCACGGGCCCATGATGAGCCGATGCGATTCGCGTACTTTCGCGTTGCCGTCGTTTTTCAGCGCGAGAAATGTGTCCACGACGGAGTCGGAATAAATGTCGTACCACCCGCCGATCACGAGCATCGGGATCTCGATCTCCGACGGCTTGATGAACGCGGTTTCGAGCTGCGTCCAATAGGGCGAATGGATCGGGTTCGCTTTCAAGCGGTCGTACAAATCCCAACCGAGTCTCCGCAGGTTGAGCGCGAATTCTTCCCACAGCACCCCGCCTTGAAAATACACCTCGTAGCGCAGATTGAGCGGCATGACCACCGGCACAGCGCAAACGAGATGCGGCGGATGCTCGCGCGCCGTGCGGTACTGCGCCGCGCCCAAAGCCGACGGCCCCCACGTGCCGACCTTACCGTTGCACCACGGCTGTTGCGCGATCCACTCGACGGTATCGTAGCCGTCACGGCCATTGCCTGCCTCGATCCCGGGGGTCGCGGCGTCTTTCGACGCGAAACGATCGCGCCAATCAGTGATGACAAACGCGAACCCGTCATCGGTGAACAGCGGCCCTCGCGGCGTGTTCTCCGTGCTCTCGAACAGCGCGCGCATGAGGCCTTTGTTGTACGGCGTCTGAATGAGCACCACGGCATGCGCGCCTTCGGCTTTAGGCGTGTAAATATCCGCGGCGAGCGATTTCCCGTCGCGCATGGGGATGCGCTGTTCGACGCCGACAAAGAGCGACGATTCGGGAAGAAACGACGATGCCGATTGTGCGATCGCGAGGGGCAATAGCAACGCGGCGAGCAGAATTGCAAGCGATGTCCGAGCGACGCGTATTGCCATGATTAATGCCTCCGAATGCGAGCGACGAAAGCATGATAGGCCTCGAATCCGGCCCGCACAAGTCCCCCTGCGATTTGTTGCTATGCACGCGCTGGCGCACGCACAATGCGCGCGCCGATGAGGGGCGGGAGGAGGACCTGCATGGCGCGCCAAAAGTTCTTTGCCTACGGCTGGTTTATCGTGGCCGTCGCGTGGATTTGTTACGGGTTCGGCCTCGCGCCTGCTTATTACAGTTGGGGAATTTTCGCCAAGTCCGTCATCGGCGAACTCGAATACGATCGCGCGCAGATCGGCGCGATATTCGGACTGTTCACGCTGCTCTACAGTTGCGTCGGGCCGCTGGTGGGCATGTCGCAGACGCGATTTGGAATCCGCTGGACGATGGTGGGCGGCTCCATCACCACGGCGATCGGACTCTATATTACAAGCCGGGCGAATAGTCCGCTGGAGTTCTATCTCGGCTTTTCAATCCTCGGCGGCGCTGGCGTTGGGTTTTCCACGATCATACCCTGTCAAACCCTCGGGCAAAATTGGTTCTTTCGATGGCGCGCGCTCGCGATTGGGATCATCTTCACTTCGGGCGGCGTGATTGGCCGATACGTCTCCGCGGCGAACGCGCGGTTTGTCGGCGTTTATTCCGCGGACGGCTCCGAGATTGTCGGCTACGACTGGCGCGCCGGCTGGGAAATCTGGGCGATAGTGTCGATTGCGCTCGCGATTTTCGCCGCGATTTTTATTCGCGACAAGCCGGAAGACGTCGGGCGGTTTCCGGATGGCGACGCACCGGGGGACGCAGCGACGGCGAAGGGAATGCCTCTGGCCGGCAAGGACCTGTGGACTGCCGCCGATGCGATGCGGACGCGTCAATTCGCGCTGATGGTTCTGGCCGGATGCGCGTATGCGGTGCCGTGGGGCATCGTCGTGTCGCATCTCGCGCTGTACCTCGATGTGGACAAAGGATTCAGTACGGAAGCCGCCGGCGCTTTCGTGGGGATGCTCGCGCTCATCAGTATCGCGGGTCGTTTCGGCGGCGCATTGGGCGATTGGTTCCCGCCGAATTGGGTGCTCGGCCTATCGCTCGCGATGGAAGGCGTTGGCGTCGCGCTGCTGCTTTTTGTTGAGTCGTCGCTTTCCGTGTATGTCGCGATCGCGCTCATCGCCGTGGGATTCGGTATCGCGTATATCTCCGTGCCCGTCGTGTTCTCCGCCTATTTCGGACGCCGCGCATTTGGAATGACGTCCGGCGTGCGTATTTTCATCACGGGCATTTTCAACGGTGCGGGCCCATGGATCGCAGGCGAGATTTACGACGCGACGAAATCCTACGTGATTCCGTTTACATTTCTAGCGGTCTTGTGCTTCGTTGGCGCGATCGGAGCGATTCTGTGCAGAGATCCTGGAATTCCGCCGGAGGCGAATTCACCACAGATGAACACCGATAACCGCTGATAAACACAGATTAAGAACGGACGATATCGGTGACCATCGGTGCGTATCTGTGTTTATCGGTGGTGAATTTCAGGCGTTGCTGGCGAGGCCGAGCGTCTGCGCGAAGCGTTTGAAGAATCCTGCGCCGCCGGGCTTTAGTTCCGGGCGTTGCGTGATGACGCGTTGCGCGATGTCTTCGATGCACTTCGTGGCCGGCGCGTTGGGATAGCGCAGCGAAAACGGATGGCTCTGCATGACGGCCTGGGACACATGCGGGTCGCGCGGCACGAATCCGAGGTACGAAATGCGCCGGCCGAGATACTGCTGCGTGACCCCCGTCAATTTCTGCGAGACGGCGGCGGCCTGCTTCTGGTTCAGCACCATGTTGACGATGAGTTTCACGATCGCGTCTTCGCGTCGTAGGCTGATCGTTTTCACCATCGCGTAGGCATCGACGATCGCTGAGGGTTCTGGCGTCGTTACGAGTAATACTTCATCCGCCGCGACTACGAACGACACCGCGTTCTGGCCGATGCCGGCCATCGTGTCGATGATGATGAAGTCGGCGGACTTCTGCAGGTCGCGCAGGCCGTTGAGAATGTTCTGGCGCGCGGATTCCGTCATGTCGGCGAGTTTCGCGAGGCCCGAGCTGCCCGGGATCACGAAAATTCCACCAGGCGCTTGCACGAGAATCTGGCTCATCTTGCGCTCGCCGTCGATGACGTGTTGCAAATTGTAGAGCGAGTTGAGACCGAGGAGCACTTCGACGTTGGCGAGGCCGAGGTCGGCGTCGAGCAGAATAACTTTGTTGCCGGCCTTGGCGAGGCAAATCCCGAGATTGACGCTCGTGCTCGTCTTACCGACGCCGCCTTTGCCGCTCGTCACGGCAATCACGCGCGCGCGGCCCGGGCGTTCGCGGACGAAATCACGCAGATTTTGTGCTTGTTCTGCCACGGCGCTCCGTGTCCTCCATGATCATATCGGCCACCATACCCCCGTGCGCGGCAACAATGTCGTCGGGCACGTTCTGGCCGATGCTGAAGTAGCTTAACGGTATTGCGGTCTCCGCCGCCAGACTCAGAAATCCGCCGTATCGCCGCGTCTCGTCGAGCTTGGTAAACAGGAGCGACGACGGATTGAGCGCGGCGAAATTGTCGTGGATCGATTTGAGGTCTTCATACGGGGTACCGGCCGCGGCGAGGAGCATCACTTCGTCCGGTCGCGCCGCTTCGAGAATCGCTTTCACCCCGTTCATCTGATCGCCGTTGAAAGGGCTGCCCCCGGCCGTGTCCATCAAAATGAGATCGAGCCCAGCGAAGGCTTCGCGCGCGGCCTGCGCGGCATTCGGCGACTTCACAATGCGCATGTCGAGCCCGATGATGTTCGCGTAGACGCGGAGTTGATCCGTCGCCGCGACGCGATACGTATCCGCCGTGATAAGCCCGACCTTCGCGTGCTCGGTGACGGCGAAGCTCGCGGCGAGCTTGGCGAGGTTGGTCGTTTTGCCCACGCCGGTCGGTCCCACGAACGCGACGAGATGCGCCTTGCCCGGCGTGAGCTTGATGCCGCCGGTCGTGCGCAGCAGCCGCCGCACGCGAAACTTGAGACGTTCCTCGACGACCTGCGGATCGCGCAGAACGGATCGGTCCTCGCAATCCGCGGCGTCGCCGATTAGCTTCGCGGCGAGTTCGCGCTTCATGCCGCCATCGACGAGCGCACGGTAGTGCCCCGCGAATTCGGGCGGAGTGCCCGCCGCGGGCGATTCGGCCACGAGCACGCGCAGGAGGTCGCGCATGTGCGCAATCTCGGCGCGCAACTCCGCTTCTTCAGACGAGCGCGCGGGCTGTGCGTACGCTTCCTGCGACGCGCGTCCGGGAGGGACGCGCTCCTGCGC
>JBGTJY010000640.1:0-6444 GCA_041744855.1 Candidatus Hydrogenedentales bacterium | reverse complement strand
GTCCATGCAGCTTGCGCGATGTCGAATTGGGGCAGCGCGACGCGCGCGACGGTGACGCCGGGCGATTCGTCCACGAACTCGGCGACGGCTGCGTAGACCTGCCAACGCGCGGCGCCGGGGTCCATGCGTTGCACGAGGTCGATCGCGTAGCCTTCGTTCTGTCGCGCCCCGATCACTACGCCTATCGCGCCGGCTGCGGCGACGATGAGCGCCGAAATTACGGCCAGGCGGAAAGTATCCGAGGCGTTCGTCCATCCGCGGCGTATCCGCACGAGAAGCGTGCGCGCGCCGTCCATCGAAGTGGAATCGACTTGTGAAGTCGATGGCGTCGGCGTCATCAATTCGCCAAGAGCCGACTGCATTCCCGAATCGCTCTCGTCGAGCGACTTACCCGCGCGGACGCGCCCGATCAGTTGCGCGAGGGCGGCCGCGTCTTGCGGCCGGTGGCGTGGATTCTTTTCCAGCATAAATGCGACGAGACGTTCGACGTCCGCGGGTAAATCGGGCACGTATTCGCGCAGGCGTGCGGGTTGTTCACGCGTGATTTGCCGCACGAGGCTGACCGGCGTCGCCGCGTCGTGCGGCAGTTTTCCGCTGATCATCTGAAACAGGACGACGCCGAGCGAATAGATGTCGCTCACCGCCGTCACTTCTTCGTTCTGACAGCGCTCGGGCGACATGTATTGCGGCGTGCCGAGCCGGGTGCCATCCACCGTTAACTGGGTCTCCGCCGTGAGTACCTTGGCGATGCCGAAGTCGGTGACGTACGATCGCCCGTCTTTCCCGATCAGAATGTTGCCCGGTTTGATGTCGCGGTGAATGATGAGCGCATCATGCGCGCTGGCGAGCGCTTCGGCGATCTGCTTGCCTATGTCGAGCGTTTTCTTCCAATCCATCTGTTTCTCGCGCTTCATCGTGCGCGATAAGGGCTCGCCGTCGATGTACTCCATGGCGATGTACGGAATCTTCCCGACCTTGCCGACGGAATAGATGTGGACGATGTTTGGATGATTCAGGCTCGCGAACGCTTCGCCCTCGCGCTTGAATCGCGCGACCACTCCCGGCGATTCGCGCAGGTCCTCGCGCAGGACCTTCACTGCGACGATGCGATCGAGACTCGTGTCATGGGCGCGATAAACGACGCCCATCCCACCTTGGCCGATGGTCTCGAGGATGTCGTAATTCCCGAACAAAGGACGCGCCTTCGCGGATGCCGCCAATGGGAACAGGGGAACTCTGGGGCACAGTAAAACACAGGGGCACAGTAGAACTCAGGGGCACAGGAGGACCAGCCCCCATTGCTCCGAACCGATCCCCCTCCCCGAATGCGAATTATGCCATGGGAACGCCGTGGGACCAATATCCCTAGCAACATGTCCGTCTGGTCGCGTGCAAGTCTACAGCGCTTGCTCAATCCCTACCTGACTAAGATCGACGAATGCCAGCGTGGGAAAAGTTTCACTCGAGGAAACCGCGGCTGCCCAGCGGCCATCCCGAGACACCGAATAGGCGTGTTCGAGTCCCCCGGCCAGGTTCGTCACCTGAGTGCGCTTGTAGGGCGGCTCGACCTCAATCAGCCACAACTGTCGGTCCACGTTGAACGAGTCGGTATTGTCACCGTGCAACACCATCACTTGTTTCCCGGTGGGCATCCATGCATCCGGACTCACCGTGCCCGGGCCGATGTCTGCAAGAAGCAGGCGTCCGAACACGTCGACAATGCGAAGCGACGACTTAGCGCCCGCGGTGTCCGCGATCTCGACCACGATCTGGCTTCCATCCGGACGTATTGAAAAAGTGTCCGACGTGATGCCGTCTACTACGCGTTGGTCTGAAGCACGTCCATTCACCGGCCGGACCCACCAAAGTTCCCGTTCGCCCTCGGGCGTCTCGCGAAGGTACGCAATGAACGCCCCGTGCGGCGCATATTGCACGCTCTCCGGGATGATGGGCAGGCCTGCGGTCGTGAGTCGGGCTCCTTCCGCTTCAAGGGGCTTTGCGCGAACGTCGCGTTCGGAAAGATAGATGCCATTGGCCGATTGATGCACGAGACAAAGCGTGATGCCGTCGGGTTTCGGTACGGCGCGCAACACTTCCGCCTCGCGGTTGGTCGAGCGGAACAGTACGGCAGGTTTGGGCGTGGACTGGTCCCAGGACTGCGCCAACGTCAGAATCGAACCATCGGACGGCTCGCGCAGGTGGACAAGCACCGCATCCGCTAGCGGATTCTGTTTCGGCGCAAGGGGCAAGGACTGCATCGTCGAATCCGGCGTGTACAAACGCCAGTAATCCGGATCGAGGGCGGGTCCCCAAGGCGAGCGGATGTTCGTGAACCTGCGCGCCGCTGGATCGACCGCCACGATTCCGAAGGCCCCGTCCGTTAGCGACCCTTCCTGGCCATGGGCCTCGACGAGCAGCACCGACTCGTCGCCGATCCAAGTGACGTGACGGAACCGGTAGCCCTCCGCGAAGAACACGGCCAACGTGGTCCCCCGGTCTAGATCGCGGAAATTCGCGATGCTGACTTCGGGGGCTTTCGGCGATCGGCCTTCGCGCGCGATGGAACTCCACAGCGGACCCACGGAAAGCGCCGCGAGCGCAAGCACCGTAACCACAGCCGCGTGAACGATTGTCCGCGCGGACCATCCCCGTTTCTTTTTCTTCGCCGACGTGGTCGCTCGGCGGTGTTTCGAGCTGTGACGCCGCGACGACTTGAGATTCGCAAATGGCCGCGGCTCCATCTCTTCTTTCAGGAACGACGTCAACGCATCGGGTACGGCGGAGGTTCCGCCTTTTTGTTGCTGCACGCGTTCGATGAGCGAATAAACGACATGCGCGTTCGCGGGCCGCATCTCCGGTTTTTTCTCGAGCAGATATGCGACCAGCCGGGCCACGTCGTCGGGCAAACTCGCATTGAGCTTGTTCAGGCGCGGCGGGTCTTCCGTGCAAATACACCGAATCAGCGCCATCGACGACTCGCCGTGAAATGGCAACTCGCCGGCAATCATCTGGAACATCGTGACGCCGAGTGAAAACAAATCGCTCGCGGGCCCGACCTTCTGATTCGAGCACTGTTCCGGCGACATGTACTGTGGCGTGCCGACGAAGGTTGGGGCGTCCTGCGATCCCTCTTCCGTTTGGATGCTGGCGATCCCGAAGTCGGTTAAGCGCACGGCCCCGAGTTGGTCGAGCATGATGTTTGACGGCTTCACATCGCGGTGCACGATGTTGTTTTTGTGCGCGCACTCGAGCGCCAAAGCGACTTGACCGCCGACGTGAAACGCCTGCTGCCACTTGAGCCGGCCTTTGCGCCGCAGAAATCGATCGAGCGGTTCCCCATCGACGAATTCCATCGCCATGTAGGGGGTCCCGCGTTCGATACCCGCGGAATAGACCCGAACCACGCAGGGATGTTGAAGCGGCGCCGCGGCTTGGGCTTCCAACTGAAACTGGCGCACGACGGACGGCGTTTGGGCCATGCTGCCGAGCAGTACTTTTAACGCAACCGGACGGTTGAGCTTCACGTCCCGCGCGAGGTACACCGTCCCCATCGCGCCCCGGCCGATCAGCGTCTGCACTTCATAGCCGCCGAGCGTCTGCCCGATCAAGGTCCCCTGTGTGCGCGAAACGTCCGCCATGGTACTGCGACCCACAAAACCGTCGAATGCACTCGGAACAACGTAGAGGCTCTAACAAAACCCCGTCATTGCGAGGCCGCGCGCCTTAAAGCATCGCGCGCGGCCGTGGCAATCTCGTATTTCGGGCGGGTTTTGTCTGGAGGCTATTAGTCATTCTAAGCGATTACGAAGGTTGCCTCAACACACGCAAGACCTAGAGGCGGGTTTCTACCCGCCCTGGATTCACACCGGGGTCTAAGGCGTAGTGCGCCTCCTACGCGTCGACCAAGACTTCCGCGCGGGCCTCTCCGAATCTCGCGAGGACGACGCGGTTACGTCCGTCGTCTTTGGCCTGGTAGAGCATTTCGTCCGCGAGCTTAATCAGGCCGGCCTCGGTCGCGTTGACACCGGGCGGCAACCAAGCCACGCCGAAACTTGCTGTAATCGAGATCGCGTCTTTCCGGTAGAGCGTGGGCTGTTCACTCAAGGCTACCCGCACCCGGTTGGCTACGCGTTCGCAGGCATCCCACGGGAGTCCCGGCATAAGACACAGAAACTCCTCGCCGCCGTAACGGCCGACGGAATCGTAGGTGCGCAACTCGCGCGCGAGCCGCTTCGCAAATTCCCTGAGCACCTCATCGCCGCCGAGATGTCCATACGTATCGTTAACGTCCTTGAAACGGTCGATGTCCGCCATGAGGACGGCCAACGGCGTCCGCTGGCGATACGCGCGCGCGAGCTCTTCCGCGAAACGCTTCATGATCGCGGGACGATTCAGTCGCTGCGTCAGTTCATCCGTCATCGCCAGCAACTGCAATTCGGCGTTGACTTTGCGCAACTGCTGTTGAAGCCCGATTATGCGTTCGCCCGCTCGGATGCGAGAGCGGAGTTCCGCCGGGTTGAACGGTTTCGCGAGGTAATCGTCAGCGCCCGCGTCCAACCCGGATACGACGTCGTCTTTCGAATCGCGCCCGCTCAGCAAAATGAGGTAGATAAATGGAGCATCGGGCCGCGCACGCAGCATGCGGCAAAGTTCCAGGCCATCAATCTGAGGCATCATCCAGTCCAGGATGGCCATGGGAGGATAGTGGATGGGGTCCATCAGCGCGTCCAGCGCCGCTTTTCCGTTGGTCGCCTCCACGACTTCGTATTGCCACGTACGCAGGTGGTGTACCAACAACTTCCGCGTGACGGAGTCGTCCTCCGCGACCAATATTTTCAATGCAACTCCCCCAAATATCCACGCAGGACCTTACTAAATACTACGAAATTCACGTGCCGAGGTCAAGGAATAACACTGAAAGACCGTCGTTGGTCCGAAGTTGCCCCTCCGATTAGGGCGTCTGAGGGGGCGTCGGTTCGGCTTCGGGCGCGACCGGGGTTTCGGATTCAACCGGGGTGTCGGACGATACGGGCGTATCCGGATTTTCCTCCGTCCGAGACGGTTCCGCAGGCTGCGTCGGCGCTGGCAGCGCTTCGTCCGTGACGGGTTCTTCCGCCGGCGCGGCGCCTTGCGGCTCCACCGGCGTGGCGCCGAGATCGAGCAGCGGGGTCTCCGATTCCATTCCCTCGCCTTCGAACAACTCGGGGTTCGAGTCCCGCAGCCTGTCGAGTGCTTCTTGTGCACGGCGCGAAACGTTGGAGCCCGGGAACGCTTCAAGCTGCTGGCGGTAAGCCGCGATCGCGCCATCGAAATTTCCGGCGCGCTCTTGCGCCCTGCCGATGTTGAACGGTTGCCGGCGCGCAGCGAACGAGTCCGTCCAAGAATTCATCACGTCGCGGTAGCGGTCTACCGCGGCAGGATATTCCTCGGCGTTTTCGGCGATGAAGCCAAGGCCTTCGACGGCATCGGGAGTGAATTCGAAATCGGGAAACTCGGCACGGAGCCGTTCGAACGAAGCCTTTGCCGTTTCGAAATCCTCCGCCTGGATCGCCGTTTCACCGCGCATATAGAGCGCCTGCGCGGTCAACTGGGAATCCTTGTTGACGATCGGTTCCAGCGCCGCGACGACCTCCGCGGGTTCTTCAAGCTGGAGAGCCCGCGCGTATGCCGACGTTACACTGCGATCGCCTTCGCTTCGCTGCATTCGAAACAAAGTGCCGGCGAGGGCGCAAACGACAATGAAGGCAATCGACGCGGTCCACAATACGGGATTGTTCCTGGCATGCTGGAACAGCGACTCCCAATCGTTTTGCGGCTTGCGATCCTCGAATAGGTCGACATCGGTCGGTCGGGGTTTGGTAGCCATTTCTGTGTGTCTAACTCCTAGGCGCACGGGCGCATCGTTTCAGCGCGGCGCAAATATTAACCCAAGTAGCCCCACTCGACTATTTTCCAAGCATCGCCTTCTTTTTGCAGATATACCGTCACCTGTCCTTGAAACGCGACCGGCACCTCCGTGGAAGCGGGCAACGGTTCCGCGCGCGTGCCAAACGTCTCGACTACGCGCGCCTTGTTGCCCTCCACCACGACCCGCGGACGCGCGCGGTCGATGTGGATCGGGGCATAGGTGCGCAACACCTCGCCCAAGTAACTCTCAATCGCCTTGTAGTCGCGGCCTTCCGCATCGTAGTAATTCGGCGAGACATGCGCCAGGACTCTGTATATCCTGCGCGATTCCATCCCGCGTTGCACATCGTTCATTACCCGCGCGATGGCTTCTTCGTCCGTCGTGATGAACCCGGAGAGCACGGGGATGTCGCTCAAGTTGGTCGCGCATCCACCCATCAGGGCAACCAAACAAAAGCAACACAGCCCAGGGAAGCGAATCCTTAGCTCAGCACTGCGCACGGGTCAACTACCGCATCCTATCGCGCTTTGCGTTTT
>JBGTJY010000639.1:0-14824 GCA_041744855.1 Candidatus Hydrogenedentales bacterium | reverse complement strand
GACGGACGTAGAGCTGAAGCAGATCATCCTCGACAGCCACGAGGATTTGATGCATTTTCGGATGCAACGCGCCACGGGTGTCGTGGACAACGTGCGTGTTGCACGGAAAGCGCGGCGGGAAATTGCGCGTATTCATACGATTTTGAACGAACGCAAACGGGATGCGGCCAAGGCGGCTAATAAATAGTCAGCGTTTAAGAGTAGCCGAGGCCAAAAAAAATAAGCAGAGCGCGGAAATAATCGGAACACTGAGATCATTGGAACTTATGGACGAGCCTAAGAATACGGACGAGCGCGGTCATCGCAAGGAACGAGTCGGCGTCGTGGTCAGCGACAAGATGAACAAGACCATCACCGTCGCGGTGGAGCGCTTAGTGCCGCATCCGCTGTACCGCAAGACGATACGGCGCACGAGCAAATTTCACGCGCACGACGAGAAGAACGAGTCGAACGTGGGCGATCTCGTCCGGATTCGTGAGACGCGCCCCCTGAGCAAATTGAAACGCTGGCATTTGGTCGAGATCGTGAAGCGCGCCGACTAATACGGGCCGCGTCCAAGGAACAGGATAATGATTCAGATTTACACGAATCTGCAGGTCGCCGACAATTCCGGCGCGCGGAAAATTCGCTGCATCCAGGTGATGGGCGGATCGAAGCGGCGCTATGCCGGGCTGGGCGACATCATCACGGCGAGCGTGCGCGAGGCGATCCCGAACACAGCCGTGAAAAAGGGCGATGTCGTGAAGGCGGTCGTGGTGCGGATGCGGCAGGACACGCAACGTCCGGATGGAACGGTGATTCGCTTCGATACGAACGCGGCGGTATTGATCAACGCGCAAAAAGAACCGCGGGGCACCCGCATTTTCGGGCCGGTGCCGCGCGAACTTCGCGACGCCGGTTTCGTGCGAATTATTTCGCTCGCGCCGGAAGTGGTCTGAAGGGACAGTAACGATGCATATACGTAAAGGCGACGAGGTGGTAGTAATCACCGGTAAAACGAAAAATCACGGCAAACATGGCCGTGTGTTGGCAGTGTATCCGAAAAAAGATCGGATATTGGTGGAAGGCGTGAACATCGTGAAGCGTCACACCAAACCGTCGACGCGCAATCAGCAAGGCGGCATCGTTGAGAAAGAGGCGCCGATTCATATTTCGAACGTGATGGCGTGGTGCGATACGGCGAAGCGGCCCTCGAAAATCGTAATGAAAACGCTCGAGGACGGGTCGCGTATCCGCGTGTTCAAGATTAACGGCGAAACCGTCAAAGACAATAGGTAGGCGCGCACGGCAACAAGTAAGTGCGAAAGACGATACGTAATACAGCGGCGATCAAGAGGAGCGCGAAAACGTGGTACCGAGATTGAAAGAGCGTTATCTCACAGAGATTACGGCGGGCCTGCGCGAGCAGTTCGGCTATACGAATCCCATGGAAGTGCCGGCGCTCGAGAAGGTGGTCGTGAATATGGGTGTCGGCGACGCGAACCAGGAAGCCCGGTATCTCGAGTTGGCGATGACGGAACTGGCCACAATTACGGGCCAGAAGCCGTCGATTCGCAAGGCGAAAAAATCCATCTCGAATTTCAAATTGCGCAAGGGCCAGGAAATCGGCTGCACGGTGACGTTGCGTGGCGCGCGCATGTACGAGTTTTTGGATCGTCTGTTCAACGTGGCGTTGCCGCGTGTACGCGACTTTCGCGGCGTGCCGCGCAACAGTTTCGACGCGCAGCACCATTACACGCTGGGATTGCGCGAGCAGACGATTTTTCCGGAATTGAACATGGACGCGGTGCAACGCCCGCGCGGGATGAACATCACGTTCGTGGTGCGCAATGCGACGTCTCGCGACGAGAGTTTCGAGTTGCTGCGCCAGTTGGGAATGCCGTTCCGCCAGCCGCAACCGACCGTCGCGGCGGGTTGAGTGGGTCGCGGACGAACTGAAGTTGACGAACCAAGTTTTAGAGCGATAGCGCGATTCAGGAGCACAGTGTGGCCAAGAAATCGATGATAGCGAAATCCAAGCGCGCGCCGAAGTTCAAGGTGCGGCAGCACAACCGTTGCCGCGCTTGCGGACGTCCGCGCTCGTTCATGCGGAAGTTTCAGTTGTGCCGCATTTGCTTCCGCACGCTGGCGCTCGAGGGCAAGTTGCCCGGCGTGACAAAGTCGAGTTGGTGAACGGAGAGGAATTGAAATCATGTCGATGAGCGATCCGTTGGCCGACCTTTTGACGCGTATACGCAACGCGGCCAACGCCGGATTTCCCAAGGTAGATATTCCCGCGTCGCGCGTGAAGGAAGACGTGCTGCGCGTGTTGAAGCAGGAAGGCTACATCCGCGAGTACACGCGCGCCGAGGACGGCAAGCAGGGCATGTTGCAGGTTCATTTGAAATATACGCACGACCGCAAGCCCGTGATTCAGGGAACGCGGCGCGTGAGCAAGCCGAGCCTGCGAATCTACAAGCAGAGCCACGATATCCAGCAGGTGCGTTCCGGCCTTGGCATTTCGATCGTTAGCACGTCCAAAGGCGTGATGACGAGCCGCCAGGCGCGTGAACAGAAAGTCGGCGGCGAAGTGATTTGTGAAGTTTGGTAACCGTACTTAATAGTCAGCAAATAGCGTTAATTCGCACATAGCTTATTTAGCATATAGCGTTAATTAGCATATAGGGATGCAGCCGTGTCGCGCATAGGCAGATTACCCGTTCCCATTCCGGACAAAGTCAAGGTCGAGCTGTCGAAAGACAGCGTGAAGGTAACTGGTCCGAAGGGCACGCTCGAGCAGGAAATTCCGGACAACGTAAGCGTGGAAATGAGCGATGGCGAAGTGCTCGTGACGCGGCCGACCGATTTACCGGCGCATCGCGCGTTGCACGGTCTGATGCGCGCGCTGATTGCCAACATGATCACGGGCGTGACGAACGGTTTCGAGCGCGTGCTCGAGATTCAAGGCGTCGGTTATCGCGCTTCGATGCAGGGCAAGAATTTGAACCTCGCGCTCGGCTACAGCCATCCGGTGACGATTGAACCGCCCGACGGCATCACGTTCGCCGTCGACGGCACGACGACGATCAAAGTGTCCGGGATCGACAAACAACACGTCGGACAAGTCGCCGCGAATATACGCAAATGGCGCAAGCCGGAGCCGTACAAAGGCAAGGGCATCCGTTACCAAGGTGAGTACGTGCGGCGTAAGGTCGGTAAGGCCGGCGCGAAGTAGTCAGTCGAGAAGTAGTCCATCGAGAAGTAGTCCATCGGGCAGTAGTCTGTCGAGATTTGCGGAGAGTATCGAAGCATGGGTAAGAAACCAGAGAGCCTGCGCTTGCTCGAACGGCGGCGTCAGGCGATTCGGAAGAAAGTCCTCGGGGACGGGGACCGTCCCCGGCTGTCTGTCCGGCGATCGCTCAAACATATTTACGCGCAAGTCATCGATGACGCGACCGGCCGCACGTTGGTCGAGGCGTCTTCGATTTCTTTGAAGATTCCGGGCGGGAACGTCGACGCGGCAACGAAGGTCGGCGCCGAACTCGCGCAACGCGCGAAGGCAAAATCCATCGAGCAGCTCCGCTTCGATCGAAGCGGCCGCCGGTATCACGGACGCGTCAAGGCATTGGCCGAGGCGGTCCGCAAGGGCGGGATCCAGGTGTAGTTCAGCGAAGACTGGCCGCCAATCGAAAACGAACTAAGAGGGAGTAATCAGTTTTGGCAACAGCGACGACAGAACCGCGGCGCGAGCGGCGGAGCGAACGCAAACCCCGCGAGACGACCGAGTCCGAGTTCATCGAAGACGTCGTGAAGATTTACCGCGTCGCCAAGGTCGTCAAAGGCGGTCGGCGGTTTAGTTTCAGCGCACTGGCGGTCGTGGGCGACGGGAAAGGCCGTGTCGGCGCGGCGATGGGCAAAGCGGCTGAAGTGCCGGAGGCCATTCGCAAGGCGATCGAACGGGCCAAGAAGAGTTTCATCACGGTGCCGATCGTGAATACGACGATTCCGCACGAAGTGATGGGTAAGGCCGATGCCGCGCGTGTATTGCTGAAACCGGCCTCGCTCGGTACGGGCGTGGTGGCGGGCGGCGCGGTGCGTTCGGTGTTGGAAGCCGCGGGTTACCGGAACATCCTGACCAAGTGCCTCGGCTCGAGCAATGCAACCAACGTGGTGTGGGCGACATTGGAAGGTTTATCGCGTCTACAGACCGTCGAAGAGATCGCGAATCAGCGCGGCCTCGAGCCGGCGGATATACTGTAGAGCGAAGGCAATTGTAGGTTCCGAGGCGTCGTAGGTCAGAAGACATTGTAAGTTACGAGGATCGCACGAATCATGGACCTGAGCAATTTAACCCCGGGCCCCCGGCAAGCGCGTAAACGCGTCGGCCGCGGCATTTCCGCGGGTAAAGGCAAGACGGCCGGCAAAGGCCACAAGGGGCAGAAGGCGCGCTCGGGCTACGCGCGCCGCGCCAGTTTTGAGGGCGGCCAGGTGCCGCTGTTTCGTCGTCTGCCGAAGCGCGGATTCAACCATCAAGACCGCCACGAGATGGCCGAGGTGAATCTGGACGTGTTGGAAGCGGCGTTTGAATCCGGCGCGGACCTCACGACGGAATCGCTCGTGGAAAGCGGCGTCGCGAAACGCGAGAAGGGCGGCGTGAAAATTTTGGGCCGCGGCGAAATCACGAAGGCGCTCAAGTTGAAAGTGAACGCCGTCAGCGAGCCCGCGCGGGCGAAAATCGAAGCGGCCGGTGGATCGGTCGAAGTGATCGTCATTCCAAAACCGAAATCGATCACCAACCGAGTCAAGAAGCCCAAGCAAAAAGTACGGCCGAAGAAGAAGGGCGCGTAAGGAAATCCGATGTCGCAGTCCATCGAGGCATTCAAAAATTCGTTCAAGATTCCCGAGCTGAAGCAGCGCATTATTTTCACGCTGATCGCGATCGGGATATATCGCCTGGGCGCGCACGTCCCGACGCCCGGTGTCGACGGCCCGGCCCTCGCCGAAATCGTCCGCGGGCAGGGCGGGCTCTTGAGTTTTTACGACATGTTTTCGGGCGGCGCATTTGCCAACGCGACCATTTTCGCGCTGGGCATCATGCCGTATATCAGCGCGTCCATCATCATGTCGTTGCTGACTGCCGTGGTGCCGACGTTGGAAGCGCTCCAAAAACAGGGCGCTGAAGGCCAGAAAAAAATTACCGAATACACGCGATACTTCACGATCGTGCTGTGTATCGTGCAATCGATCGCGATCGCGATGTATCTGCGCGGCCAACACACGGCCGAGACGCCGATCCTGACCAGCACGGGCGTCGGCTTTTTCTTGATGTGCATCTTGTCATTCACGACGGGCACGGCGTTCATCATGTGGCTGGGTGAACAGATCAGCGAGTTCGGTGTGGGCAACGGCATGTCGCTCATCATCTTCACTAGCATCGTCTCGAGTATGCCGGCCGCATTCTCGACGCTGATTTCGTTGCTCGGCCAGGGCGAAATCAGCCCGTTCAAGGTCGGTATCCTCGCGATCGTCATGGTGCTTGTCATCGCGGGCACGATTATGGTCACCACGGGACAACGCCGCGTGCCCGTTCAATATCCACGGCAAGTGAAAGGCCGCGCGGTGACCGGGAGCGGGCGCAACTACCTGCCCCTGCGTGTCAATCAGGCGGGCGTTATCCCGATTATTTTCGCGAGCTCGCTGTTGATGCTGCCGGGCATGCTCGCGAACAATGTCGATGTTCGATTTATCCAAATCCTGTTCAACGACTATTTCGGAATGGGCAGCCTGCTTTACAATGTCGTGTTCTCGGCGCTCATCATTTTCTTCTCGTTTTTCTACACGGCGATTACGTTCAATCCCATCGAGATGGCCGAACAAATGAAGAAGTATGGCGGCGTGATCATGGGAATCCGGCCTGGAAAAAATACCGCCGAATATCTCAACAAGGTGATGACACGCATCACGCTGGTGGGATCGCTGTTCCTCGTCGGTGTCTCCCTATTGCCCAACGTGATGTATTCGTTTCTCGAAATTTATGACTGGAATATCGTGCAGTTTTTTGGCGGTACAAGTTTGCTGATTTTGGTCGGCGTGGCGCTCGACACGGTGCGGCAGATGGAACAGCACCTGATCATGCGCCACTACGACGGGTTCGCGAAGGGACGGCGTCTTCCATCGCGCCGCCGCTAATTGGGACGTGGCCATGTGCTGTGCCAAGCGCATCGTTATCATCGGCCCCCCAGGAGCCGGCAAAGGCACGCAGGCGAGGCGCTTGTCGAAGGAATTTGGCTATTCTCATATCTCGACAGGCGATATTTTCCGGGGCCATGTCGAGCAGAAGACTGAGTTAGGGCGCCGGATTCAGGATACGCTGGACCGTGGCGAGTTGGTGCCGGACCCGCTGGCGTGCGAAATATTGGCGCATCGGCTTTCCGAAGCCGACTGCGCGAATGGCTATATTCTTGATGGGTTTCCGCGTACGACCGCGCAGGCCTTGGCACTTGAAACGTTGTTGGAGAAACGGAACGAGACGTTGGACGTAGCGATCCAGTTGGACGTTGCCGACGATGTGCTCGTCGAACGGTTGACCAATCGCCGGATATGTCCGTCGTGTGGAAAGATATACAATTTGGAATCGAACCCGCCGGTGAAACCGGGCCACTGCGACAAAGTGCCCTGTAACGGCGCGGTGCTGGAACATCGGGACGACGACAAGGAACTGACGATTCGAGGCCGGTTGCGCGTGTATCACAAGACAACCGAGCCGGTCCTCGCGTTTTACGAGGATCGCGCAATATTAGATTCGCTCGAGTGTTCGAATCTTGGACCCGACGAAGTGCAAGCTGAGGTAATGGCGATGATCTGCAAGGTGCAGACGGCATGATCGCAATCCGCACCAATCGCGAGATCGAGTTGCTCCGCAAGGCGAACCGCATTGTGGCGGATGTCCTGGCGGCGCTTGCGTCTCACGTGCGTCCGGGTATAGCGACTCGTGATTTGAACGACGAAGCCGACGAGATGATTCGCACGGCGGGCGCGGTCCCATCGTTTTTGGGATACCAGGGATTCCCGGCGTCGGCGTGCATTTCGGTGGACGAGGAGATTGTGCACGGCATACCCGGCAGCCGGCGTTTGAAAGAGGGCGAGATCGTCAGCATTGATATCGGCGTGAATTACAAAGGATATTTCGGCGACGCCGCGTTGTCGGTCGCGTGCGGTGAAATCGACGAAGATCGGCAACGCTTGATGGAGACGACGGAGCTCGCCTTGGTGCATGGCCTTGAAGCGGCGCGCGCGGGCAACTATGTGCGCGATATTTCGCGTGCCGTGCAACAGACCTGCGAAGCGGAAGGCTTTTCAATCGTCCGCAATTTTGTCGGCCATGGTATCGGAACGGAAATGCACGAGGAGCCGCAGATTCCCAATTTCGTGACGGGTGAACGCGGCGCGAAATTGAAATCGGGAATGGTGATCGCCATCGAGCCGATGGTGAATCTCGGCACGCAAGACGTGAAAGTTTTATCGGACGGCTGGACGGCGATTACCGCGGACCGCAGACCGAGCGCGCATTTCGAGCACAGCATTGTCGTTCGCGACGGCGAACCCGAAATTCTGTCGGTCACGCCGAATCGAAGCTGGGGCATGCCAAGCTGGGGCATGCCGCAAGGCGTTCGCGTGTGAACGGTTCGGCTTGGTGTCATGGCGGAAGATGTTCCCGATGAATGCGATGGCAAGGTAATCGAATCGCTACCGAACGAGATGTATCGGATCGAGTTGGAGAACGGATTGAAAATAATCGCCCACGTGGGCCAGCAAATGCGCATGAATTTCACGCGTATTCGGCCCGGTGACCGTGTACGGGTGGAATTGTCAACCTACGATCATAACCGCGGACGCATCACGAAGCGCGTCGAATAGGCGCGTTTTGCGCGCCCTTTTCTGGAGAGAATGATGAAAGTGCGTAGTTCAGTGAAAAAGATATGCGAAAAGTGTAAGATAATTCGCCGCCACGGACGGGTCCGCGTCATTTGCGAGAATCCCAAACACAAGCAGACCCAGGGTTAATGCAGACCCAGGGTTAATGCAAACCCAGGGTTAATGCAAACCCAAGGTTAAGCAGCAAACCCAAGGTTAACAGACAGACTAAGGCTAACCGACTTCGGTTGAGGAGATAGTTGAGTATGGCACGCATCGTCGGAGTCGACTTACCGCGCGCGAAACGCGTCGAAGTCGGACTGCAATACATCTACGGGATCGGTCCCGCGCGGGCGAAAAAGATTCTCGAGAAGGCGGGTATCGATCCGAGCCTTCGCGTTCAAAACTTGACCGACGAGCAGACGGGTAAGCTGAGCGCGGTCATTCAAAACGACTACAAGGTCGAGGGCGATCTGCGCCGCGAAGTGACCATGAGCATCAAGCGCTTGATGGACATCAATTGCTACCGCGGCATGCGCCACAAACGCGGTCTGCCCGTGCGCGGCCAGCGCACGCATACGAACGCGCGGACGCGCAAAGGTCCGCGTAAGGCGACGATCAAGAAGAAGTCCGTCTGATCGGCGCGTCAAAGAATTCGAGCAAATAATTACAAAGAACAAGAGCAAGTAGGAAAGCTAAGACTAGCTAAGTAAAGGGAGTTCACGCGTGGCAAAAGAAAAACGCAAAGCCGCAAGCAGGAAAAAGCGCGTTGCCTTGTCGAGCACGTCCGGCCTGGCGCATATCCAGGCGACGTTCAACAACACGATCGTGTCGATTTCCGACCCGCAGGGCAATGTCATTTCCTGGAGCAGCGCCGGCCAGGTGGGATTCACCGGTTCGCGCAAGAGCACGGCCTACGCGGCGCAGCTCGCTGCGGAACAAGCCGCCCAACGCGCGAAGGAAATCGGGCTCCGCGAGGTGCGCATTCACGTGAATGGTCCGGGCGCGGGACGCGAGTCGGCCATCCGCGCGATTCAAGCGGCTGGCCTCGATGTGACGCTGATTCGCGACGTGACCAGCATTCCGCACAACGGTTGCCGCGCGCGCAAGCGTCGCCGGGTATAAGGCACGCGTCGCCGGGTGTAGGGCACGCGTCGCGCGAAGTTGTAAACGCCGCGTTGTTCTTGCCTGTTTACGGGCCGCGGCAGTTCGCGAGACCCAGTCTTGCCCCGTATGCGCGCGCCGGCGTATCGGGGTTTGTGAAACACCAGAGAAGAGACCGATTGGGAAACCAGGATGATTACTGAGACCTTCGAAATACCCAAGTTCGTGAAGATCGCCGAGGGGTCCAACGACCGCTATGCGCGCTTCGTTGTCGAGCCGTTCGAGCGTGGCTACGGCACGACTGTCGGCAATTCGTTGCGGCGCGTGCTGCTCGCCTCGCTCAATGGCGCGGCCGTGACCGCGTTGCGACTCGAGAATATCCAGCACGAGTTCAGCGCGATCCCCGGCGTGCAGGAAGACATGACGGACGTCGTGCTCAATTTCAAGCGCTGCGAGTTGCGCCTCGATAAAGAGAAGTCCGTCATCTTTTCGTTCTCGCACAAAGGCGACGGCGAGGTGACAGCGGGTGATATTTTCAAAGGCCAGGAAAACATCTTCTGTTTCAATCCTGAGCTGGTGGTTTTCACCTGCACGAATAAGACCGCGAAGATCGACATGGAAGTGAAAGTCGCCACGGGCCGTGGCTTCGTGACGGCGGAAAACTTCGAACTCGAGCACGCGCCGCTCGGCACCATTTATCTCGATGCCGCGTTCTCGCCGGTGACCAAAGTGAATTTCCTCGTCGAAGATGCGCGCGTGGGGCAGACTACCGACTACGATCGGCTTCTGCTCGACATATGGACGACTGGCGCCGTCAAGCCCGAAGATGCGTTGCGCATGTCGGCGGAGTTGATGATCGATCACCTCAAGATTTTTTCGCAGCAACGCAACCAGGACCAATTGGACGACCTCGGCGGCCGCGGCGAGGACAGCGAGCTAATGAAAATGCTTTCGCGCCCGGTGGAAGAGCTCGAGCTGAGCGTGCGCGCGGCGAATTGCCTGAAGGCGGCGAACATTCGCACGATCGGCGAACTCGTCGTGCGCGACGAGCAGGAAATGCTCGGCTTCCATAATTTCGGCAAGAAGTCTCTCGACGAGATTAAGGCCATTCTCGAAACCATGAATTTGTCGTTGGGCATGAAAGTGTCGGGCTTCAGCAGCGGTAACGGCCAAGGCTTGCCGGCGCCCGCGCGGATGCCTCTCCAGATCGACGACGAAGAAGACGACGACGAATGAGATCGCCACAAATAAGAACGCTAAGAAATCAGACCGTTTGGGAAAGAGGTTGATACGCCATGAGACACCGTAAAGCGGGCCGCCGCCTAAGCCGTACGACATCGCACCGCAAGGCCACGATGAAGAGCCTCGCCGTCGCGCTGTTCACGCACCGCAACATCGAAACGACCGTCGCGAAAGCGAAAGAACTGCGCCGTTTCGCCGAGCCGCTGATCACGCTCGCGAAGAAGGACTCGGTCACCAATCGCCGCCGCGCATACGCCGCGTTACGCGACCACGCCGCCGTCAAAGCGCTGTTCGGAGAGATCGCACCGACCTACACGGAACGCCCAGGCGGCTACACGCGCATTCTAAGACTCGGCAACCGGCTCGGCGACGCGGCCGCAATGTCGCGCATCGAACTCGTGGGCTTGGGCGAGTACGTCGAGGAAGATTAGGCTACGTTTCAGATCTTTTCGGCCCCGGCGGACTCGTGCTGCCGGGGCTTTTTTCGATCTTGTCAGACTACGCCGAGTAGACGACTTTCCCGTCGCAAATCGTCGTCTTCACGCGGCCGCGCAAGCGGCGGCCTTCGAATGGTGTGTTGCGGCTTTTGGATGCGAATTCTCGCGAGTCAACCGTCCACTCGGCATCGGGATCGAAGATACACACATCGGCCGCGCCGCCTACCCTGAGGCAGCCCACGTCCAGGTTGAGAATTCGCGAGCCGGCGATAGTCATCAGTTCGATGGCGCGTTCGATCGAGATGAGGCCGGGGTCGACGAGTTCCGTCAACGCCAGCGCGAGCGAAGTCTCGAGTCCCACGATCCCAAACGGCGCGTCGGCAAACTCGACGCCTTTTTCCGTCGGCGTGTGGGGCGCGTGATCGGTGGCGATGCAATCGATCGTGCCGTCGGCGATGGCTTCGCGAATCGCCGCGCGGTCTTCTTCGTTGCGCAGCGGCGGATTCATCTTCGCGTTCGTGTTGTAGGTCACGATCGCATCATCGGTGAGCGTCCAATAGTGCGGGGCCGTTTCGCCGGTAATGCGCAGACCGCGAGCCTTGTAGCGGCGAAGAATCTCGACACCGCCCGCGGTCGTGATGTGCTGAATGTGAATCTGCGCGCCCGCTAACTCCGCGAGCCGGGCATTGCGCTCGATCATGATTTCTTCCATCGCCTTGGGACAACCCGGAATCCCGAGCCGCGTCGCGTTGTAGCCCTCGTTCATCGCGTAGTCCTGCGCGAGCGTGTGGTCCTCGCAATGCGCTAGGTAAACGAGGCCGCACATCGACGCGTATTCGAGCACGCGCCGCATGACCCAACTGTTCTGGATGTCCTTGCCGTCATCCGTCACGGCGACCGCGCCGACGGATTTCAGCTCGGCCATCTCGGTCATTTCTTCGCCGCGCATGCCGACCGTCGCGCATGCCGCCGGCCGAATCTTGATGCACGCCGTTTCGCGCGCGCGGCGATTGACGAATTCGACCATGCCTGCGTTGTCGATCGTCGGTTTCGTGTTCGCCATGGTCACGACAGTGGTGAAACCGCCTCGCGCCGCGGCACGGCTCCCCGACTCGATCGTTTCTTTCGACTCGAATCCCGGCTCGCGAAAGTGGACGTGGATATCCACCAATCCCGGACAGACGACGCAGCCCGACGCATCGATCGTTTTATCGCCTTGCAGGTTCGGTCCAATCGCGGAAATTTTTCCGTCGCCGATTAGGATGTCGAGCTCTTCGGAGCGATTGGACGCGGGGTCGATCACGTGTCCGTGTTTGATGACGAGACTCATGTAGCTGTGGTTATCCTCTTAATCCTTAGGTATCGCCTTAATCCGGACGCGGCGTTCCAAGGAACGTTGAGCGCGTCCCTCCCGGTGCGCCCGTGCGATTTAGCTTAACGAACGCGCGCTGTTTGCCAAGAGATGCATCACGGCCATGCGAATTGCAACGCCGTTGCTGACTTGTTCGAGAATGACGCTGCGCGGACCGTCGGCCACATCCGATGCCAACTCCACGTCGCGATTGATCGGGCCGGGGTGCATGACGAAGGCGTGCGTCGGGGCGGTCTTGAGCACTTCGTTGTCGACCTGAAACATGCGAATGTATTCGCGAATGCTCGGGAATAGCGCGTTCTGTTGCCGCTCGAATTGGATGCGCAGCGCGTAGACGACGTCGGCGTCGGCGACGGCTTCGCGAATGTTCGAAGTCACCTCGACACCCATGCGTTCGATGCCGTGGGGCAGCAGGGTTTTCGGCCCGCAGAGTCGCACCTTCGCGCCGAGTTTGGTAAGGCCCCAGATGTTGCTGCGCGCGACGCGGCTAAACGCGATATCGCCGATGATGGCGACGCGCACGCCGTCGAGACCCGCCTCGGGGTCGTCATGCAGATGGCGCACGTGACGGCGGATGGTGAACGCGTCGAGCAGCGCCTGCGTGGGGTGTTCATGGCCCCCGTCGCCGGCGTTTATGATGTGCGAAGTGTGGCGCTCTTCGGTCAAGATGTGCGGCGCGCCGGCAAATTTATGGCGAATGACGATGATGTCGCTGTGCATCGCTTCGATATTCGCGAGCGTATCGTGCAACGTTTCGCCCTTCACGACGCTCGAGGACGAAGCGCCGGAAAACGTAAGCGTATCCGCGCTGAGACGTTTGGCTGCTAGCTCGAAGGACACGCGCGTGCGCGTGCTTGGCTCGAGGAACAAATTGACGACCAGCCGCCCTTGCAGCAGGGGGACCTTCTTGATCCCGCTTTCCCGTTGTTGCACGGCGAGAAACTGCGGCGCCGTGTCGAGCACGTGCTCGATTTCCGCGCGGCTGAAATCTTCGAGGCCCAAGACGTGCCGCCGCGTCCACACCTGCTGCGGGATGTCGGCCTGACGCGATTCCATGTGTTGGATTTCCGCCATGACGCCGCGATCGCTCCTTATGCAGTCCTGGCCACTTGCGAATTTGCAACCACTTACGCAGTCTCCGCCACGGGACGGTTGAGCACGACGATGTCCTCGCCGTCAATTTCCTCGAGCCGAACGGTGACGTGGTCCGGGGGGTCGCTGTCAATTTTGGCGCCTAGATAATCCGGTTGGATGGGAAGGTCGCGCAATCCGCGATCGATGAGGCAGGCCAATTGAATCCGCGCGGGCCGGCCGTAGTCCATGAGCTCGTCCATCGCCGCGCGGGCGGTGCGTCCGGCGTAAATGACGTCATCGACGAGAATGACCGTTTGATCGTTCACGTCGAAATCGAAATGGGTCTGCCCTTTCGATGTCGAGGCCGCGGCTTTTCCTGCGCGCACATCGTCGCGGTAGAGCGTCGTCGCCAGCGAGCCCACGGGCGGGCGATGTTCCGTCAGCGCGAAGATACGTTCGGCCAGCCGTTCGGCCAGCGGCCGGCCCCGGCGCAGGATGCCTAGCAATGCCACGCGGCCGATATCACGGTTCCGATCGGCGATTTCCCGCGCCATTCGTTCGATGGATTCGCGAATTCCGGCAGCCGTCATGACGATGATGGTGTCCGTTTGGGGAGAATTTTTGAGATTCACGATGGGGTCTGACTTATCTTTCGCAATAGATTCGGCCTGGCCAGGCGTTGCCGTTTAGTCAAAAAAAAACTCCCTTTCGGGAGTTTAGACGCTGAGCTATTTCGAAGGGTCACGAGAACACACCTCGAACCAGTTTCGGGTAACGATTCAATTGTAACAACGCAAACCGCGCGGGTCAACGTGGGACCAAGTGCTCACGGCTCTTGCAGTGCGGCCCCGGCTCGAAACAACCTAGCGATGCCGATCCCGAATCGACGAAAACTACTTCTTCTTCGGCGCGATTGCGTCCTTCGCGGCCTTGGCAACGCGGAACTTAAGAACTTTCCGCGCCGGAATCTTGATCGATTCGCCCGTCTGCGGATTGCGGCCCATGCGCGCCTTGCGGTCCACGATGGCGAGTTTGCCGATGCCCGGGATCGTGTAGCCGCCGGACTTCGCCGCCTTGTACGCGAGGTCCATCTGGGCATCCATCACGCCGCTGATTTCCTTCTTGGTCAGTCCGGTTTTTTCCGAGAGCGTCGCGATAATCTGCGACTTCGTCATCGGTTTTGCATCGGTCTTCTTCGCGATAGCCATGGTCATCTCCTTACTTGTTCGGTCGTGCAGCTGGGTCGTTTAGCCCAGTCTGCATGTGTCCCCTAGATTCCGTATGTCATCTAAATTGCAAGTATCCACTTCAACTCAACCCCGTCTTTCAACAGCCCGCCGAATTCGCAAGGTCCCTAAATTCGCTTGCCCCCCCTGAATTCGAGCGCCCCAACTCAACCTGCCTTGCCCCCGCTTGCACTTCCTTAGCCCAACTTGTACCTTCCTTGCACCGATTACTCGCCCCTCAAACACCTTCCCCTGGCGTTGCCAACTGGTTCCCACCACCGGCGGCGCGCAGACTTTTCGCGGCGCAGGATGCCCCCGCATCCCGCGCCCAAGTGTTTCTTAATACTTGTTTGCGCATTTGTCAAGCCCTATTTTCAAGGCTAAAATGAATTTCATCCCCCGCGCACCCTTGAATACCAAGGCCGCAAGCGATCCGGACGCTCCGCCGGAATGAAGGAAATCTTGACGATGATCCT
>JBGTJY010000638.1:0-9508 GCA_041744855.1 Candidatus Hydrogenedentales bacterium | reverse complement strand
TCGCGTAGGCGATGAGCGCGAAACTCGCCGCGTGACTCTCGGGGAAACCATATTCGCCGAAGCCGCGAATTTGCTCGAACACGCGCTCGGCGAATTCCTGCTCGATGCCTTTGGCGATCATGCGGCGCACGAGCCGCTCGCGGTGCCGCTCGATCCGCCCCGATTTCCGCCATGCCGCCATGTCGCGCCGCAGCCCATCGGCCTCGCCGGGCGTGTAATCTGCAGCGACAACGGCAAGCTGCATGACCTGCTCCTGAAACAGCGGAATGCCAAGCGTCTTTTTCAGGATCGGCTCGAGCATCGCGTGCGGATAGGTCACGACTTCCTCGCCGTTGCGCCGCCGTAAATAGGGGTGCACCATGCCGCCCGTGATGGGCCCCGGCCGCACGATGCTGACTTCGATCACGAGGTCGTAATAATTGCGCGGCTTGAGGCGCGGCAACATGGCCATCTGCGCGCGGCTTTCGATCTGGAACACGCCGACCGTGTCGCCTTTGCGGATCATCTCGAATGTCGGCTCGTCTTTCGGCGGAATCGTCGCGAGCGTAATCACCTGGCCGTAATGCTTCTCGAGCAGGTCGAGCGAGCGGTGCACCACATTGAGCGCGCCGAGTCCCAGCAGGTCGACCTTGAACAATCCCAAATCTTCCAGGTCGTCCTTGTCCCATTGGATGACGGTGCGATCCGGCATCGTCGCATTTTCGATGGGCACAATTTGGTTGACCGGTTCGTGACCCAGCAGGAATCCGCCGGGATGAATCGACAAGTGCCGCGGGACGTCTTCGATCTCGCTCGTCAATCGCAGCAAGTGATGATGCGCCGGGTTCTCCGGATCGAACCCCACCTCGCGAAACCGTTGCGGGGACGGAAACTCGTAATGCGACAACACGCGCGCGAGGCGTTCGATCGCCGTCTCCGGCAAGCCCAGCACCTTGCCCACTTCGCGCACGGCCGATTTCGCGCGATACCGGATGAAGTTCGCGACCATGGCGGCGTGCGTGCGGCCGTATTTCGCGTAGACGTGCTGGATCACCTCCTCGCGCCGATCATGCTCGATGTCGAGGTCGATGTCCGGCGGTTCGGCGCGCTCCTTCGAGATGAATCGCTCGAACAGCAGGCCCATGCGCACGGGATCGACCGCCGTGATCCCCAGGCAATAGCACACCGCCGAATTCGCCGCCGAGCCCCGCCCCTGGCACAGGATTTGGTGATGTCGGCAAAAACGCACCACCTCCCACATTGTCAGGAAGTAGCCGTCGTATTCGAGGTCGTGAATCAGCGCCAACTCTTTCTCGAGCTGCCGCGTCACGTCCGCCGGCACGCCCTCGGGATACCGCTCGCGCGCGCCGTCAAATGTCAGCGTGCGCAGCCACTCGGTCGAGGTCGAGCCGTCCGGCAGGCGCTCCATCGGATAGCGATAGCGCAACTCCGCGAGCGAGAACGTGCAACGCTGCTCGATGTCCATCGTCCGCGCGATGGAATATGGGTCGTCTTCGTAGAGCATCGCGAAGGCCTGCGGCGTGCGCAGCGCGTGCTCCGAGTTCGAGCGAATCCGCGTGCCCGCCGTCGCCAGCGTCACGCCATGGCGAATGCACGTCAGCACGTCCTGCAGATCGCGCCGCGTCGGCGTGTGATACAGCACTTCCATGCCGGCCACCGTGGGAATGCCGAAGCGCGTCGCGCGATCGCGGAGGAGGCGTTCGCGGCGGAGATCGTTCGGCTCGCGATGCCGCGTCAGGAGAATGTACAACCGATCGCCGAAGGCGTCTTTGAGAGCTGCAAGGATATGGTCGGGTTGTTCAGGCACACCGGGAGGGACGCGCTCCAACGTTCCGCGGAACGCCGCGTCCGGCCACAACGCGATAAGGCCGGGTGCGTGTTCGCAGACCTCTTCCCAGCTCACCTGGCTACTGCCTTTGGGCGATCGCAGGCGTCCGATGGAAAGCAAGCGGCACAGGTTTGCATAACCCCCGCGTTCGGCCGCGAGCAACACAATCTTCGACGCATCGAACAACGTCACTTCCGCGCCGACAATCAGATGAACGCCGAGTTCCTGGGCCTTTTTGTGCGCGCGCACGATGCCGTAGACGCCGTCGCGATCGGTCAGCGCGAGCGAACGCAGCCCCAGACGCTGCGCCTCCTCGACGAGTTCCTCGGGATGGCTCGCGCCTTCAAGAAAGGAATAAATGCTCTTACACCAAAGGGGAGTGTAGAGAGTCCCGGTATGCAGCCATGCGGCAGTCACACAATGCAGCCTCAACCGCGCAACCGGGAATTGCGCGAGGACTTCAGCTTAGCAAATTAACGGCGGTATCACCAAAGCCAAGAGAAGTGGGATATGCCCTAATTTGAATTCGGAGACTTACTCGGCAAGATGCTCGGTCACAATACGGCGTGACGAGGCTCTCTTCGATTGCGGTTTCATTGTGTACCATGCGGTGGCTCGCATAAGCCGTCGATGTGCTCAAAAAGTTGCCCCTTAATTCGTTGGCCCATGGCATCCAATATGAAGTCGATGCCTTCCGTTCTTGCGAGCTTCGCTGCTGGAATGAAGTCGTTATCCCCTGAGATCAAAACGATGCGCTTCACCTGGCGCTTAAACGCAAGAGCGGCGATATCTAGTCCGATTCTCATATCGACGCCTTTTTGAGTCATGTCTGGTTTAATGTCTTCTGGGCCAAGAGACCCTATTTTCAGCTTCCCGCTCAATATGCTTTTAGTCGCCGACGGTTTAATTTGCCATCGTCCTCCGTCTCGTATTGCGCCCATTCTAAGAGCGACTTTGCGCATTGCTCGGAGCTCATCGTGTAATTGATTCGTAAATTGAGCAAGTTGGGATGTCCCAAGTTTGATTCTTTGTTTGGAGATAGGATTAACGATGTCGTAATCAAGCGGCGGGCACCCGTAGTAAAATACGCGGTAAAGTTCGCAATCGCGCGCGTGCCACTCAGCTCGTTCGTACATCGCTACGGCACAGTCTCTAGCTGAAGGACTTGACTTGGAGAGTGTTTTATACCGGGCCACGAAGAACGCGCCGTCAATGAGAATTGCGACGGGGCCAGTAGCGTGGGGATAAGCTGGCGAGATATTCATAACCCTAAAAATGGAAACTCCCGAACCAGCGCTTCGTGGATTAGGTTACGAAGACCGGCGCTCGGGAGTAATATGCGCTCTTAGTTCTTGCATAAGCAACTATATATTATGCAAGGCCATTTGTCAAACATGTCTCGCGCTCGCGCGCTCAGTACCCCAGCGCCGCGCCATCCTTCCGCGGATCCGATCCACCGAAATAAACCAGCGGATCATCCTCGCGCCAGATGGACTGGTAGCCGCCCTCGGCCGCGCGGCTCGTGCTGATGCGGTGGCCGAGCTCCGCCATTTTCAGGCGCGTGTCGTCCGCGATGTTCAGCTCGAACGCGACCCATCCACCGGCGCCCTCGCCAGGCCGCCCCGTAAAATCGGACGAGCCCAGGTGCCGTACGCGCGGTTGGTCGCCCGCCTGTTGCGGCGACATGTTGAAGTCGACCGTGTTGATGACGACCTGCGTGTGGCCCTGCGGCTGAAAATCGCCGCCCATCACGCCGAACGCCCAGCGCGGTTTGCCGTCGACGGTCATGAATGCGGGAATGATCGTGTGGAACGGGCGCTTGTGCGGCTCGAGGCGATTGTTGTGATTCGGGTCGAGCGCGAAGGCCTGGCCGCGATTTTGAATCGCGAACCCAACCCCCTCGGGCACCAAGCCCGAGCCGTGCCCGTTGTAAAGCGATTGAATGAAGCTGATCATGTTGCCCTGGCCGTCCGCGGCGCAGAGATAAATCGTGTCCGAATCCAACTTGGGATCGCCGTGCCCGACGGAGTCCATCGCGCGCTTGAGATTGATCAACTTCGCGCGTTGGGCCGCGTAGTCCTTCGAGATCAGCCACTCGACCGGTACCTTCGCGAATTCCGGGTCCGCATAAAAATGCGCGCGATCCTCAAACGCCAGCTTCTTCGCCTCGACGAGCAAGTGCAGGTGCTCCGCGGAGTTCGGTTTCAGGCTCGCGATGTCGAAGTTCTCAAGAATATTCAGCATCTGCAACGCGCAAATGCCCTGACCGTTTGGCGGAATTTCCCACACGTCGTGCCCGCGATAACTCGAGCTGACGGGGTCGACCCAATTCGCGGTGTGCTCTTTCAAATCCCGCAGTTCCATTTTCCCGCCGAGCGATTTCGATTTCTCGACGATGCGTTGCGCGATCTCGCCTTCGTAGAATGCAGGGGCGCCGTTCTTCGCGATCCGCTCAAGCGAGCGCGCGAGCAACGGATTGCGGTACACATCGCCGAATCCCAATTCCTTGCCGTCCGGCATGAAGAGCTTGGCGAGGTCCGGATCTTCTTTTGGGTCAACGTGAAATTGCCCGGCGATGATGGGCGAAATCGGGAAACCTTCCGTTGCGTAGCGAATCGTCGGCTCGAGACATTTCGCCAGTGGCAACTTGCCGAAACGATCGTTGAGCATCGCCCATCCGCTGACGCACCCTGGCACGCTCCACGCCAACGGCGATTTGCGCGGGATCGATTCTAGTTTCAGATCGAGCGCGGCTTGCAGAGTCCATTCATAAGGCGCGCGGCCACTGGCGTTCAGACCGTACAATTTCTGATCCGCCTCGACCCACAGGATCGCGAAGAGATCGCCGCCGATTCCATTGCTCGCCGGCTCGGTGAGGCCGAGCATCGCGTTTGCGGCAATCGCCGCGTCGACGCAATTCCCGCCGGCCTTCAGAATATCGATACCCGCCATCGCGGCGAGCGGCTGACTCGCGCAGACCATGCCGTGTTGCGCGATCACGGTGGACCGATTTTGGTTGCGGTTGCGCAGTGCGTCCTTCCACAGGCGCGCCTCGGCTTTCGGATTGACCTTAGCGGCATCCGCCGCCGCTTTGCGGTGCGCGGTCGCGCCGGTCAGCGCAGCGGCGGTACCGGTCCCGGCGAGCTTCAGAAAGTTACGGCGATCCATCTCAGGCCTCCGTTCGATGGGTCCACAGGTAGACACAGATTAGCATAGATTTGAAATACTATGTGCGACGACCCCACTCTCTTGGGATCCGCCCGATTTGCGCGTAGTTGTGTTTTCGATGACGCGCGAGCAGGGGTCAATGAAGAGACATTCCTGCCTGCGCAGGACTGACTGGCTAGGCCAACGAAGCAGTTAGGATCGATTTCGTGCACGTATTGGTTGTGGGTGGGGCGGGGTTTATTGGCGGGCATACCGCGATGCATCATTTGCGGCGCGGGGATCGTGTGACCGTGCTGGACAATTTTTCTCGTCGCGGGACTCGGGCGATGGCGGAAACGCTGCGCGGGATTGGGGCGGGGGCGGAGATCGTCGAGGCGGATATTCGGCGGGATCAGGACGTCATCGATCGGTGCGTGGGCGCGGCGGAGTTGGTGTATCACATGGCGGCGCAGGTCGCGGTGACTATGTCGGTGAAGGACCCGCGGCACGATTTCGAGACCAATGCGCTGGGGACGTTTAATTTATTGGAAGGGATGCGGAAATCGGAGAGCCGCGCGCCCTTCGTGTATGCGTCGACGAACAAGGTGTATGGGAAAATGTCCGACCTGGCGGTGGAAGAGCGAGACGGGCGGTATGTGTATGCGGATTGTCCGGATGGGGTGGGCGAGGGATACCCGCTGGATTTTCATTCGCCGTACGGGTGCTCGAAGGGGACTGGGGATCAATATGTGCACGATTATCATCGTATATACGGATTAAATACCATTGTATTTCGGCAGAGTTGTATTTATGGCACGCATCAGTTTGGAATCGAGGATCAGGGTTGGGTGGCTTGGTTCGCGATTGCGTCGGCCTTTGGGAAACCGATTACAATTTTCGGGGACGGCAAACAGGTGCGGGACGTCTTATACATCGGGGATTTATTGGCCGCGTATGACGCGGCGGTGGGGGCGATCGATCGGACGGCGGGGCAGGTCTATAACATTGGGGGCGGTCCGGGGTGCACGTTGTCGCTGTTGGAGCTGATTGCAATTTTGGAGCGAGAGTTGGGAAAGAAGATTTCGTTTGAGTTTTCGGAGTGGCGTCCGGGGGATCAGCGAGTTTATGTGAGCGATATTTCGAAGGCGTCGCGCGATTTTGGGTGGGGGCCGAAGATGAGCGCGGAGGCGGGAGTGCGGGAGTTGTTGGACTGGGCGATCGCGAATCGGGGGTTGATCGCGGAGGTCGGGTTGATTTGATTGGCCACGAATTGCGCGAATGGACACGAATGAAATAGAGGTCGAGCTACGAAACTGAATGAGCCGATCGCTTTTTTGATTGCGGACGATGTTTGGGCGATCTGGCGCGTTTTAGCTTTTAGGATTTGATTTCCGCTGCTGAGTTTACGATGCCGTTCACCAGGCCGTAAGCGACGGCTTCTTGGGCGGTCATCCAGAAATTGCGGTCGCTGTCGCGCTCGACTTTCTCGACGGTTTGGCCGGTTTCGTCGGAGATGAGCTTGTTGATGCGTGCGCGGATTTTGATGATTTCTTGGGCTTCGATGCGGATGTCGGAGAGTTGTCCGCCGGCGCCGCCGCTGGGTTGGTGGATGAGGTAGCGGGTGTTGGCTAGGGAGTAGCGGCTGCCTTTGGCGCCGCCGAATAGGATGGGCACGGCGATGCTGGCGACCCAGCCCGCGCCGATGGTGATGATCGGCGAATTGACGAAGCGCATGATGTCGTGAATCGCGAGGCCGGAATCGACGTGGCCACCTTGCGAAGTAATGATCACGCGGATGGGGTCGTTGTTGTCGTTGTCGAGGAGGATAAGGCGCCCGATGACTTTTTCGGCCATTTCTTGATCGACCTGGCCGTTGACGAGGACTGTGCGTGCCTTGAGCATGAGGGCGGCCATACCGTCCTCTTTTTTCGCCTTGCTCTCGTTATCGTCGTCGTCGTCCAGCGATAGGTTTTGGCCGAGCAGAAAGTGTTCACGGGCAAACATTGGAATCGTCCCCCTTGGATCGAAGTAGGAATTCGGAGTGAGTGGCGAGAGGGAATTCTGCCAATTTGGGTTGGGGCGGGTCAATGCGGGTCTAGGGTTTAGGGTCTCGGGATTGAGGTCCCCGCTTCCCGCCTGCGGGGAGGACGGCTGGGGCGCGCGACGGTGGTGGGGGTTTGGCGGTAGTATGTACGTGAACTTGAAGAGGGGATACTCCATGAATCGGCGATTTGTATTTGGCGGGGTGGGCGGGATAGTTCTGGGGGCGTTGGCGATTGGACTGCATACGGGGTGTCCCGTGCAGCGGGATGCGGTACTTGGGGTTGAGTTGGTGGCGGATGGTTTTGAGTCGCCGACGTTCGTGACTTCGTTGCCGGACGATGCTTCGCGGTTGCTGGTGCTGGAGCAGTACACGGGAACTATTACGCTTGTTCATGACGGCGCGAAGCAGGAGCAGCCGTTTTTGAATATCGATGACAAGGTGATCGATTCGGGGACCGAGCGAGGGTTGTTCTCGTTGGCGTTTCATCCGAACTATGAATCAAACGGCAGGTTTTACGTTTGTTATTCGAACAACGGCGGGGCAACGGTTGTCGAGGAGTACCTCGTGAGCGACGAGGATCCGAATGTGGCGGACCCGGAGAGCGGCGAAGTGATCTTGACGGTGCCGCAACCGCGTCCGAATCACAACGGGGGGATGATCGCGTTTAGTCCGGTCGACAACATGTTGTACGTCGGCCTTGGGGATGGCGGCGGCGCGAACGACATCGACAACAACGCGCAGGATTTGACGACGGTCCTCGGGAAAATGCTGCGGCTGGATGTGGACGCAGCGGACCTGGTGCCCGCGGACAATCCGTTCGTCGATGACGAGGAGAATCCGAATGCGGACCCGCTGATTTGGGCGTCGGGTTTGCGGAATCCCTGGCGGTTCAGCTTCGATGTGAACAACGGGCGTCTGTACATCGGGGATGTCGGACAGGGCGCGCGGGAGGAAATCGACGTTCAGAATAGCGACAGTGACGGCGGGGAGAATTATGGCTGGCGCGTTACGGAAGGATTTGCTTGCCGCGGCGGCGTGGGTCAGTGCGGGCGCGAAGAGCCGTTCACGCCGCCGGTGGTGGATTACCCTCGTACGCTAGGACGGTCCGTTACGGGCGGGTATGTCTATCGCGGGAGCGCGCTGCCGGATTTTCGCGGCGTGTATTTTTTTGCGGATTTCGAGACTTCGCGCATCTGGACATTCCGGTATTTCGCGTCGGGGATTCAGGAGCTTGTGCAGCGGACCGCGGATTTTCCCGGGTTTAACGGCATCGCTTCGTTTGGTCAGGATGCGGATGGGGAGCTTTATATTGTGGACTATGGGGATGGGGAGATTTTTCGAGTGATTCCCGCGCCGGAAGAGGAGGGGTGAGCGGGGTGGGAGTTATGGGAGGGATGGGACGTATGAGACGGATGGACGGGGGTTTCGGGGCAACATCCCCCTAAATCCCCCTTCGAAGGGGGACTTTGATCAACTACCATAGAACCATTCCCTGAGCTTTAGGTAGTTTTTGCCGCCTATTCTTTGGGCGGTTTTTTTTGTGCTCCAGCGGAGCCATTGGGCGGCTCGGTGGGACCAGTCGCCTTCAACCAGGCCCGTGACTACGTCGTTGGTGACGCCGTGGTTGATGCGGTAGCGTCCGATTACCTGGCATGCGCCGATTTCGTGGACTTGTGTCGTGGGGCGCGAGTGGAATAGCCAACGGACGCCGGCGCGTTCGGCGGCTCGGGCTACACGGCGCGTGTAATTCCCCCCGGGAACGGAGGCCGTTTCCGCGGCGCGGCCGAGGGTTTCGCTCAGGACTTCGAGGCTGCGTTTCCATTCGTCCTCGAGAGCCGCGTCGTTCATGGTGCGCAGGATGTCGGGGTAGGTGTGCGTGTGGCTGCCGATGCAGTGTCCGCAGGCGGCGAGTTCTTGAATTTGGGTCGCGCTTAGGAAACCGGGTTTGCCGATGTAGGCCGTGGCCACGAAGAAGTGGACGCGCCAGCCGAGCCTTTCCATGCGCGGGCGGACTTCGGTGAATGCACTGCGTCCGCCGCCATCGAACGTGAGCAGGAACGGGACCGGCAATTGTGGCGCGAGCGGGAGCTCGGGAGCGGTGACGGGGCTCAAGCGCGGGATGTCGATGAGCGCCGAGAGGTGTTGTGCGAAGTCCGTGCGATCGAGTTTGTGTCGGCTTGCGCCTGGGGTGTTGAAACCGCTGACCGTCGGTTTGCGTGGGGGGACGATGTCGCGGTAGACGAGGGAAATGGCGCGCATGGGGGGGGTTCGGCGGTATGGAATTTATGAGTGGGAAGAATGGGAAGTATGGGAAGTATAAGAGGGATGCGGTGGACAGAGTGCGTGGGGGCTTCTTTGCTCGAAAATACGTTGTCGGATTGGATCGTTGACTTGTTTATATTAGTGAGAGCGGTTGGAAATGTCGAGATTCCCACGGCCGCGCGCAATACTCGAAGGCGCGCGGCCTCGGAATGACGGCGGCGCCACGC
>JBGTJY010000637.1:0-5863 GCA_041744855.1 Candidatus Hydrogenedentales bacterium | reverse complement strand
CGTCGAAAAGTGCGGACCAACGCGCCGCTTGAAAAGCGGCGCTACCGCAATTGATTCCCGTGATTAGACAGCAACCGCCCCTGTCGCGAGGTCCATGATCTTTTCCTGGGTCGCTTCCCATCGCCCGAGTTCGCCCGCGATGCGGCCTTCGTGCATCACGAGAATGCGGTCGCACATGCCCAGCACCTCGGGCAGCTCGCTCGAGATCATCACGATCGCGACGCCGCGGCGCACGAGCGCGTTCATCAGCTTGTAGATTTCGACCTTCGCGCCGACGTCGATCCCGCGGGTCGGTTCGTCGAAGATGAGCACGCGGCACTGCGTAAAAAGCCACTTGGCGAGGACGACCTTCTGTTGGTTGCCGCCGCTGAGGTTCTGCACGATTTGTTCCGCGGTGGGCGTCTTGATCGTTAGTTCGCGAATCAACCGTTCGACTTCGTTCCGCTCTTGGCGCCGGTTGACGAAGCCCGCGCGCACGACCGCGTCGAGATTGGCCAAGGTCGCGTTTTCGCGCACCGACATGCCGAGGACGAGGCCCTGGTTCTTGCGGTCTTCGGTGAGGAGGCCGATGCCTAGTTGGATTGCGCGTTGGGGCGACGGAATGGCAACTGGTTCGGACTCGAAGTAAATCTGCCCGGCGTCGAGTCGATCCGCGCCGAAAATTGCGCGCGCGACTTCGGTGCGGCCCGCGCCGACGAGACCCGTGATCCCGAGAATCTCGCCCTGATACGCCGTGAAGGAGACGTCCTCGAACGCGCCGTTGCGGCTGATGCGATCGACACGCAAGCGTTCCGGCCCGCGGTCGAAACTCTCTTTGGGGAACTCGTCAGTGAGTTCGCGGCCTACCATCATGTGGATGATGTCGCTGCGATTGAGATCGGCGACGGGCCGCGTGTCGATCCATTTTCCGTCGCGCATGACAGTCACGCGATCGCCGATTTGGAAGATTTCCTCAAGGCGGTGCGAGATGTAGATGAGACTCATGCCCTGAGCGCGCAATTCGCCAATGAGCTTAAACAGCGCGGCGAGTTCGTGGTCCGTGAGCGTGGCCGAGGGTTCATCCATCACGATGATCGAGGCGTCGAACGACAACGCCTTGGCGATCTCGACCATCTGCTGTTCCGCGATGCTGCATTCGCGCACGGGACGCGACACGTCCATGCGAATGCCGACGCGTTGCAGCAGGGCTTTCGCCTCGCTGCGCATCCTGCGCTTGTCGATGAACGGCGAGCGCCCGTAGCGAGGTTCGCGTCCGAGAAAAATGTTCTCGGCGACGCTGAGGTACGGGCTGAGATTGAACTCCTGATAGATCATGCTGATGCCGAGTTGCTGCGCGTGGTGCGGCGACTGGAATTCGACGGGATTGCCGTGCATCCGGATTTCGCCGGCGTCGGGTTTCTGCGCGCCCGCGATGATTTTCATCAGCGTCGATTTGCCGGCGCCGTTTTCGCCAACGACGCAGTGCACTTCGCCTTTGCGGAGATCGAGCTGGACGTTATCGAGCGCGAGGACGCCGGGGAAGCGTTTGACGATTCCGCGGAGTTCGAGAGCGGGCGCGTCGGTCACTTGGTGTGTAGCGCTCACTTGGTGTGCGGAGGTCACTTCTGTTTGACGCCCAGCACGAACGTGCCGCCTTCGGGGCAGAGAAAATCGACCGTGCGCGTTTCGGCGTTGATTTCCTGGGTGCGCACTTCGATCCATCCGTCTTCGCGCCAATCGAATTGATAGGCGACGACGGATTCGTTTGCGGCAAGCGCGAGGTCGGCAGGATACGTGAACCGCATGTGGGTGCCGGCGGTGGATTCCGTCAGTTCGTCGGGTTCGATGATGACGAAATCGCTCGCGAGACGTTCGGGTACGCCGTTGCTGTTGTCGAGCGGATTGACGCCGACGCGCGTGGCCATCATCGTGCCGCCGAAAATATTGCAGCACGGGATGTAGCGGACGAGGTGCGATTCGTCGCCGAGCGGGTAGGGCAGCACGACGGGGGGATTGCCCGTGATGTCGAGTTCCTCGACGTAGGCCAGCGGGACCTCCCGCGGTACGGCTTGGGCAAATTGCACTTTTTCGGATTCTCGCGGCACGGTGAACAATTTGAGCTGGCCAAGTTGCGGCTTGCTGGCGCCAGGGATGGTGAATGTGAAAACGCCAGCTTCACGCTGCTCGAATTCTACCGTGCCGCTGGTTCCGTCGGGGTATTCGTAATAGCACACCTGCTGTTTCGCGCCGCTTTTAATGCGTAGTGGAACGGTACCAGTGAATCCCGCAGTGGCATCGACCCATGATGGCACTTTCCATTCGTCGTACAGGGGCTCGGTAGCGAATACAATAAAAGCGAACGGCAGACAACACAAGCCGAAGGCAGTTGCCGCGAAACGCCGAGCTATACGTCGATTTCGACGCACCATCGGTGCAATATCTCCATATCCTACGGACATGATCTTAGCACGCTTGCCCGCACCGAGTTCATCGCGCTAGAGTATGCCGATCATGTTGAGCCTAATTTACCTAGCCATCGCGATTATCGGCGTTGTAAGTTGCATCGCCGGTGCGGCGCTCGCCTATTTTGGAATCGTGGCGCCGGTGCAGGGATTCATGCTCTTCGCGTTCGGATTGATTGTTGGATCGATCGTGGCGCTGATCGGCATTGGCGTCGTCATCAAGGGCGGGTCCGCGTTGACGTACACAGCCGCGGCGCTGGGCGTCCCGCTGCTTATCGCCCTCATTGCGACGATCGTCATCGGCGCGAAGTATCCCCCGATTAACGATATTTCGACCGAGACGCTCTACCCGCCGGAATTCAAACATGCCCAGGAGCGGCCGGGGAATGAGAATACCGATTTCACATTCCCGAAGGATTTCGTTCCAATAATCAAAGAGAAATATCCCGATTTGAAGCCGCTCGCGATTGAGGGCGATGCAGAAAATATTTTGTTGCGTGCCGCGGAAATCGCGCGGAACCAGCCGGGGTGGTCGGTGACGCAATCGGAGATTCGCGAGAAGGAAAGCGTCATCGAGGGATACGCGACCTCGGGTATGTTCAGGTTCGTCGACGATTGGGTCATCCGCGTGACGAAAGCGAACGGCGGGGCGGTCGTCGATATGCGGAGCCGATCGCGCGAGGGCGTGGGGGATTTCGGCGCGAATGCCGCGCGCATCCGCCGTTTCATGGCGGCGCTACAACCCTCCGTGGCGCGCTGATTTTTTGATTCGTTCGGCGCTCATTCCGTACGCTTAGGGTTCACCTCCCGTGGGTTTTCTCCCCTTCGACTTCGCAAAGGAATCGACGATGTTACGTTTTTCAATGGGTTTTAGCGCCGTTGTGTCTCTGTGTCTCGCCGCGCAGGGACAGGATCTCGAGTCCGAGATGGACAAACAGAGCTACAGCGTCGGCGTGCAATTGGGGAAGGCGATTGCAAACGGAAAGGAGTCGCTGAACATCGACGTCATGTTCCGCGGTTTCATGGACACGCTGGAAGGCAAAGACCTCGAGATTCCGGAAGAAGAGTGCGTCAACCACTTCCGCATGTGGCAAGAAGTGTCGCGGAAACAGCAGGAGGAGAAGATGCAAGGAGAAGGAACCGCATTCCTCGCCGAAAATGGAAAGCGCGCTGGCGTCGTAACGTTACCCAGCGGCCTCCAGTACGAAGTGCTCAAGGAAGGAACCGGCGCGACGCCGACGCGCGACTCCACGATCCGCGCGCACTACGCCGGCACGCTCGTCGATGGGACGGAATTCGACAGCTCCTATCGCCGCAACGAGCCGCTCGAGCTAGGCGTGACCCAAGTGATCCCGGGTTGGACCGAGGCGCTCTTGCTCATGAAAGAAGGCGCGAAGTGGAAGCTGTACATCCCGAGCGAGTTGGGCTACGGCGCGCGCGGCGCCGGCGCAACCATCCCGCCCCACTCGACGCTTATCTTCGAGATGGAGCTTATCGAGGTCGTAAAGTAAGGACCGATGCGAAAAGTGGAGAAGTAAAGACCGTGTTCGAAACCCTGCTCGTTGCGACAGACTTTTCGAAATACGCCGATAACGCTGTTCGTTACGCGCATGCGCTCGCCCAATTAAATGGCAGCAAAGTCCACGTTCTGCATGTCATCGAACCCCGCATCGTCGATCTCGAAGGCGTCGCGGGGGAGTATGGATTTCGGGCTGAAAGGGATAAGTATCTCAACTCTCTGAGGGACGATGCCGACAAACAAATGCAACAACTCCGCCTCAAGGCCAACAGCCTCGGGCTGGACGCCACAACGCACCTACGCGAGGGACGCGCTGCCGATGAGATCGCCGCCTTCGCGAAAGAAATCGGCGCCGGGCTTATCGTTGTGGCCACCCATGGCCGTTCGGGATTCGACCGAGTCGTGCTCGGCAGCACTTTCGAGAAGCTGATCCGGGAGTCCACCGTTCCGGTCCTGGCCGTCAAAGACTCCGAACACGGTGGTGCGGGTATCGGCCGCGATGGCCTTCGCATATCGCGCATCCTGTGCCCGTGCGACTTCTCCGAATCGTCTTTGAGGGCGTTGCCCTACGCGACTCATCTCTGTAAGCAGTTCAATGCGACGCTTGTGCTGATGTACGTTGTCGATAGCGGGTTCGAAAATTCCACCACCAAGCCCGGGTTCGTCGCGGAATTCACTCCCCTGCTGGCCCAGAGAGCCACGGAGTCTCTCGAAAAGGTGGCGTCGAATCTCACCGAGATCCGCCACGAAGTTAAGGTTCGAACCGGTGTCCGGCACCGCGTGCTCACCGAGAGCGTGAGCTCCGAGAGCATCGACCTGATCGTCATGACGACCCACGGGTACGGCGCCTTGCCGCGTTTCGTTCTTGGAAGCGTCGCCGAAAAAGTAGTTCGCCTGGCTAACTGTCCCATACTGACTATCCCGCCTGAAAAGAAAAAATAGCGTGCGCTTTCACCGGACATAGAACCTCAGGAAATTGCGCGAATAAGTTTCTCGCTGGCGCTCAGAATGACGGGCCAGAGGACACCGGAGTCTCCTTGATTGCGCCGTGACCGGCGCCAGCCCCGGTATGACGGAGTCGCTCCTGTCGGCGATAGAAGGCGCGACGCTTATGAAACCTTCCCCGTCATGAAGGCCCCGGGGCGTCCAGAAAATCGCGAGGCGTTTTATTCGATCGAGGATTCGCCCGGTTTTAGCGTAATTTCGTATTCGAAACCAGGAAGCAGTTGTTCTGCGTAATCGGCGAATCCGTGTTTGTGAATGCTGATATGGAGTTCCGTCGCAGGAAGTCCCTTAAACTCAATCCTCCCGTCTTCATCGGTGTACCGGGGCAATCCCGAGTTATCGCGAAAATTGTCCGCATCTGCGCCCACCATCGCACCTGGGACTGGGTGCCTTTCCTCATCGATGACGCGGAGCATCATGGTTGCGGTGTACGCGATCAGCACGAACTCGCCTGCGTCGTGGCCGTCCCCTTCCTCTGTGGTGAATCTCTCTTTCAATTCGAAACTAAATCCGCCGCCGCCCGCGCCGATGCGGTGAACTCCCCGGCTATAGAATTTCACTTCGAACGTCCCGTCGGCGCGCGTCCGACCGATTTCGCCGGCCGTCATGTGTTCCATATCGCCGTGCTTGTACGCCCAATCATGAATGATCGGCACATTGGCGAGGGGTTTGCCGGTCGCGTTCACGACCCGGCCCGTCGCGGTGGCTTCTGCCGAGTAGTCTTGGTCTGCAGTGTCTACCTTCAAATGGAAATCGATCCCACTAATGACGGATTGGTCCGGCTCAACCGAGATGGTCCGCATGCCTTGATCGCTGGGATAGACGTAGCCCGGATCGATTTTCGAGAGGTAAATTCTCGACTCACCGACCGGGAGACGAAGCGTGAATCGGCCGTCGG
>JBGTJY010000636.1:0-7517 GCA_041744855.1 Candidatus Hydrogenedentales bacterium | reverse complement strand
TAGGTCGGGCGCCTGTTCGCCGGATGCCCGCGCGCATTCGTGGCCACTTTGAAAGGTTTGGACGACACAGCCGGCATTCGTGAGGAATTCACCGACCGTTTTGCGGAATTCCTTTTGATCGGTCGCGATCAGGACACGGATGGATTCCAGCTCGGCGAAACTGGCCGGGACCGGGCCGCGCTGGAACAGGACGTTGGGCAGCGCGACCGTGAATGTCGATCCCTTCTTCGGCGCGCTTTCGAGTACCACCGATCCCTCGTGCGCCTCGACGATGCTGCGCGCGATCGAGAGGCCGATGCCGGTGCCCTGGTATCGCCGCGTGTACGAACTGTCGACTTGGTAGAACTTCTCGAATACGCGCGTCTGGTCGGCGAGCGGAATGCCGATACCCGTATCCGATACCGCGAGTAGAATGCCGCCTTTGCCGTCCGGGGTGAGGCTGACTTGCACGAGCGCGCCGTCGCGGCTGAACTTCACGGCGTTCGAGAGGAGAATGCCGAGCACTTGGCAGAGCTTGCCGCGATCGCCCCACATGTCGGGCAGGTCTTGCGGCACGAACGCATTCACGCTGATGTTTTTCTGCGTCGCCTGCGGCCGGGCGGACGCGACGCATTCATCGATCAACTTCGCGGGATCGAACAGGGTCCGATAGAGGCGCACGCCGGTGATTTCCATGCGGCTGAATTCGATCATTTCGTTGATGAGGCGCGTTAGCCGGTCGGCGTTGCGGCCCATGACGTTGAGCGCGCCGCGCTGCGGGGCGTCGACCTCGCCGAGGTCGCCCGATTCCCACATCTCGATGTAGCCCTGAACCGTGCTGAGCGGCGTGCGCAACTCGTGGCTGACGTTGGAGAGAAACACGTCCTTCGCGCGGTCGAGCCGGCGCAATTCCTCGTTCACCTCTTCGAGCTGTCGGGCGCGAATTTCCAATTGGTGCTGCATCGCTTTGAGGGCTTGAACGTCCGTCACCACCAGGGACCATTTCGCGCCGTCGTCGGCGGTGTCGTGGATTTTCGCGATGCCCATTTTTACCGCGACGCGGTTTCGGTCGTCGCGGATGAGGGTGTATTCCTGCGCGGGCGAGGTGACTTCGTTTTCGCCGACGCCTTGCAGATCGCGGTCGAATCGCTCACGGTCTTCGACGGCGACGAAGTCGGTCAGCGCCGAGCCGCGCATGCGAGCCGGCGGGCAGGCCAACATTTCGCACATGAACTCGTTCACGAACGTGATGTGGCGCGCGGCGTCGAGCGTGACGAAGCCCTCGTTCATGTGGAGCAACAGGCCGCGCATGCGTTCTTCCGAGGCGCGCAGCCGTTGCGTTTGCTCCTCGACGAGTTGTTGCAGGCGCGCCGCGTAATCCGCAAGCTGCTTCGACATGCGGTGTTGCTCGGTGATGTCGCGCGCCGTGGCGAGCGCGCCGACGCGCCGTCCGCGGCGGTCGTAAATCGGCGTCCCGCTGATCCAGTATTGCCGGGCTTCGCCGGCGCGGTCCCACGCGACTTGATACTCCGAGGCGACGCCGGACGCGCGATGCTTGGTGTGTTTCACCATCGTGTCGGCGCCCAATTCTTTGGCGAGCGCGAGCCCGTCTTTCCCGACGAGGTCTTCTTCGGGAATACCGGCCATGTCCACGAAACTGGACTTGACGAGCACGATCTTGCCGTCGACGTCGGTGAGGATGAAGCCCTCCGCCATGTGTTCGGAGACGTGGCGGAAGCGTTCGCTCAGCTCGCTCATGACGGCCTGGGAACGGATGAGGACATAGAGCACGGTGGCCAATCCGAGCAACAAGCTGCCGAGCCCCAACACGCGGGCGATGGTGGTCACGCGCTCCGGCACAAGCTCGGAGGATTCGAATATTTCCGCGTAGCCTAGTTGACTGTTATAAACGGCACCGACAACAAGCAAGGCCATGCCGGCGAGGAGCACGACGCGCTGGGAGAGGTCCATCGAGAAACGCGCGAGCAAATTGCCGCCGAGGAAAAGCGGGACGGCGAGGCAGAGAATGACGACGGTGCCGCGATGGAGCGGGTTGTCCAATTGGCCGGCGAAGAGCACGCCCGCCATTCCCATCATGATGGGAATGAGGTAATACGGGGAGCCGCCGCGGCTCAGTTTCTTGACCCGCGGCATGTCGCTAGATGCGACGGCCATGGGCGGAGAACTTCGCAAAACGCGGGTGAACCTGCCGGGAAAGCATAGGATGACAGTATCGCACCGCGCGCAAATGGAGTCAAAATTAGTGACGACGCGGCTTTAGAAATCGGCGTGCCGGAGCTTGCGAATTTCGGCCCCCGCGAGTTCGTCGCAGCGCTCGTTTTCGACGACTCCCCGGTGGCCCGGCACCCAGGACCAGCGCACCTCGTGGCGGGCGGCGGCTTGCTCGAGGCGTTGCCACAGGTCGAGGTTTTTCACTTCGCCGCTTTTGCCGCGCTTCCAACCGTTGCGTTTCCATTTTGGAAGCCACTCGGTAAGGCCGAGGCGCACGTAGTTCGAGTCGGTATGCAGCTCGACTTTGCACGGGCGCGTCAACGATTCGAGGGCTTGGATTGCCGCGGTCAATTCCATGCGATTGTTGGTGGATTCGCGTTCGCCGCCGGCGATTTCCTTGCGCGCTCCGTTGTAGAGGAGCACGGCCGCCCAACCGCCGATTCCCGGATTCGGCTCGCAGCCGCCGTCGGTGTAGATCGTGACGACCTTCGTGTTTTCAGTCATCGTTCAGACGTGCGCCGCAGTCGCAGTGAGAAGTATGTGGTACGCTTTTCGCGCAAACGGTTTCCATTGACGGCATCCGTAGGACGGGCTTCCAGCCCGTCTTCCCCCGTCGTCCCCGTTTCCAAGGCCGACGGCCAGGATGGCCGTGTTACATTCGGAGAACTTGTGAGCGTCGAAACGCTGGAAGTAGACGCGCCTCTGCCAGCCGCGCGTGGACCTTGGGGGCCGTTCGCGTCCATCGGAATCACGCTGCTGGTTCTGGTCGCGCATTTGCTCGCGGCTTTGCTTACCGCCGTTGTCATGACGGTCGTCGCGAGGTTCCTCGACGATTCGGGATCGTTCATCGATTCGATGCCGATCAATGGACTCTTCATTTCCCTCTCCACCGTACTTTCTTGTATCGCTTCGCTGGCGCTCGTTGCGGCGTTTATCGTGCTGCGGGATGGTCCGCCCATTCGCGAATATTTGGCGCTCCGCCCACCGCGCGCTATTCAGACGATTGCCTGGGTATTCGGATTCTTTCTTTATCTCGTCGCGGCGGACTTGGCTACTTCGGCTCTGCGCACCGAAGAATTGCCCGATTTCATGATCGACGTGTACAAGACCGCGGGCAGCGTTCCGTTCCTCGTGTTTGCGCTCGCCGTGGCCGCGCCGTTGTCGGAAGAAATTGTCTTCCGTGGATTCATGTTCGCCGGATTGCGGCAATCGCGGCTTGGCGCGGTGGGGGCGATTCTGCTTAGCTCCGCGCTGTTCGCTTCACTCCACGTGCAGTATGACCTAAGCGGCATCTTGATAGTCTTCAGCGTCGGACTATTCCTAGGATTCGTGCGCGAGCGTACTGGTTCGTTGCCGCTTTGCATGGTGCTGCACAGCTTGATGAATCTCGTCGCGACGCTGCAAGTCGCGTCGGTCGTCGAGAATTCGTAACTCTGTCCAAAAGTTACCCGGTGCCTTAGGAGTCATTCTGAGCGCCAGCGAAGATAGTGTGTCTGAAAGTCAAATGGTTTTTCATACGGATAATGCTTCGGCGGTCTTTGCAACTATCTGGTCGACCATGAGTTTTCCACAGGGTTTTCCACATCGGCGTCCTTTGTTTTTGCGCTTAGGCTCATAGATTGTTTTGTGTATTTTCAAGGTCCGCATGACCAACAGCATCTTTCGCATGACGGCGCCCAGGGCTGCCTTGTGCGCCTTGCCCCGTTCAAGGAGGCGGTGGTAGTCGTGGGCGAAATCGTTGTCGCCGCGGACGGCCGTCGTCGCCGCCATGTAGAGCGCTTGCCGCACGCGGGGATTGCCCTGTTTACTCATGCGGGTTTTGGGGTGGACGCTCGTGCCGGATTGCCGTACGCAAGGGTTGAGACCGGCGTGCGCGCTGAGTTGGCGGGCCTCGCCGAAGCGATCGAGATCGCCAAGCTCCGCACGCACGACGGTTGCCGTGATGAAACCAACGCCGTAGATAGTCTCGAACCGGGCCACGTCCTCGCGGACCGCTGGCATGGCCGCAACAAGCCGCTTCATCTCGGCCTGGGCCTGCATTATCTTGCGCGTGAAGTGGCTTATCATGGTCTTGATGGCGCGCACGACGTAGGCGCTTTCGGTGGATTCCTGTGCCTGATTTTTCATCGCCGTCCGCTGTGCTACCAGAGAGTGCCGCAACCGGCAGACCTCGCGCAGTTTGCGCTCGTTCTTCGAAGGCGGCTCGTACGCATTTGGCTGCCGTTGCAGGCCGAAAAGCGCCAAGGCCCGCGCGGCGAGCGCGTCGGTGTGATTGCGCATCCCAAGGCTCTTGATGAATTCGCTTGCGTGTTTGGCGTGCACAATGGCCGGCGCCAGAGCCGGCCTTGCTTCAATCAGCCAGATCGCCAACTCCGTCGAATAACGCCCCGTGGTTTCCATGACGCACCGCACCGCTCCCTCGATTTCCCCGCGGCTTTCGTCAAGCCACGCAACGAAGGCATCGACGCCTTGCGGAGAACGCGCGAAACGCCCGGCGGCAATGTCGCGCAATTTCGGCGTGTCCCCGAGTTCGCCGTTGAGGACAAGGCCCGCATCGAAGGTGTCCTTGGACACATCCAGGCCCGCCCAATGCTTGGTGATTATCTTGTTTCCATTCGATTTGTTCATGCTATGCTCTCCCGCGATAGAGTGATGCGGTTCCCTGACCCTTCTTGCGTTATCCGGGCTTCACAAACCCAAGATAGTGTCCGGTCTTCACGCGAACCGCGCGAACGGGAGGCGGGGTCGATCTTCGCTACGGGCTTCACAATGGCCCCGAATCTCAACGCCTCCGCCTCCCGCCCTATCTTCTCACACGGCCGCGCGAGAAGAATTGCTTCACGCTCAAAAGCGACGTTATCCACATTCTCCACAAAAGAAAAAAGAACCAAAAAAGAAAACGCGACGACTGCGGCGGATCTACGACGCCACGGGCGATTTACTACATACAAGGTCACACGGTTTCGGCGTTTTGCCGCGCACCCAGTGCACCGCGTATGATCTCGGTTTCCCCGGCGACTACTGCGCAGCGTGTCATGCTGAGCGAAGCGAAGCATCTCCATCACGCCACAATCTGCGTGTGCGTTCGTAGGGAGATTCTTCGCTCCGCTCAGAATGACGGTCGGAGCAGCGCTGCTGTGCATACTAGCGAGTGATGTGAACGAATACGATCAGGTTTGCGATGAAACCCACCGACGACTATTACGCATTTCGACATTCCGCCGCGCACGTCATGGCGACCGCCGTGCAGGCAATTTTCCCCGAAGCCAAATTCGGCATTGGGCCGCCGATTCAGGACGGCTTCTATTACGACTTCCAACTGCCGCGCGCGCTGACGGATGACGACCTCGCCGATATCGAGGACCGCATGCGCCGGATCATCAAAGAGGACCAGCCGTTCGTGTGCCGCGAGGTGACAAAGGACGAGGCGCTGGCGCTCTCTGGCAATCAACCGTTCAAGCGCGAACTCATCGAGCTCATCACGTCCGGCCAGTTAGACGACAACTTAGAGCGCTCGGGCGGCGACGATGGTCCCGCGCCTAAGTTGACGCTCTACACTAACGGCCCCTTCACGGACCTTTGCCGCGGCCCGCACATGCAATCGACCGGCGAGCTGCATCCCAAAGGCATCAAGCTGTTCCACGTCTCGACGGCGTATTGGCGCGGCAACGAAAAGAACCCGCAGCTCCAACGCATCTACGGTACGGCATGGCGCACGCCCGCCGAGTTGAAGGATCATCTGAATCGTCTCAAGGAAGCGAAGGAACGCGACCATCGCGTGATCGGCCGCGAGCTCGAGTTCTTCACTACGTCCGATTCCGTGGGTCAGGGTCTCGTGCTCTGGCAACCGAAGGCCGCGCTCGTGCGCTACCTCGCCGAAAAATTCTCCTCCGCCGCGCACTTGCTCAACGGCTACGACTTTGTCAACACGCCGCACATCGGCAAGGCCGCGCTCTGGCAAACTTCCGGCCACCTCGATTTCTACAAAGACGACATGTATTCGCCCATGGACATCGACGGCGATGAGTATTACCTCAAGCCGATGAATTGTCCGTTCCACATTCAGATTTACAACGTGCGCCCGCGCTCGTATCGCGAGTTGCCGTGCCGCTACGCCGAATTCGGCACCGTCTATCGCTATGAACGTTCCGGCGCGCTACACGGCATGACGCGCGTGCGCGGATTCACGCAAGACGACGCGCACATTTTCTGCACGCCCGAGCAACACGCCGACGAAGTCCGCAACGCGCTGCGATTCTCGCTCTACGTCCTGCGCGAATTCGGCCTCGAAGACATCCAGGCCTACCTCGCCACCAAGCCGCCTCAAAAATCCATCGGCGACCCCGAGCGATGGAAAGCCGCCGAGCACGACCTGCAACACGCGCTCGAAGCGGAGAAGGTCCCGTTCGAACTCGACGAAGGCGGCGGCGCGTTCTACGGCCCGAAAATCGACCTCAAACTCAAAGACGCGCTCGCTCGCGAATGGCAACTCTCTACCGTCCAGCTCGATTTCAATTTGCCCGATCGCTTCAACCTGCACTTCATCGGCCCCGACGGCCGCGAGCATCGCCCCTACATGATCCACCGCGCGCTCTTCGGCTCCGCGGAACGCTTCTTCGCGCTCCTCACCGAACACTACAAAGGCGCGTTCCCCCTCTGGCTCGCGCCCGTGCAAGTTATGCTCATCCCCATCACCGACGCGCAACACGACTACGCGCACCAACTCCAAGCCCAACTCGCCACGCAAAGTCTCCGCGTAGAAATCGACAACGGCCCCGAACGTATGAACAACAAGATTCGCCTCGCGCAAAAACAAAAAATCCCCTACGCGTTCATCCTCGGGCAGAAGGAGATGGAAAGCGGGACGGTCGCGGTGCGCGATCGCGTGCAGGGGGATTTGGGCGCGATGACGGTGGAGGCGTTCCTGGAACTGACGGCGGATGCGCGGAGGCAGGGGACAGCGCGGGCGTTGGCGCCGCTGCGCTAACCCGATATCTGCTACGATAGATACTCGAAGAGTTCCGCACCAGGATTCCAACGAAATGCCACCATTCCAACGCATTACCTTCGACCCCAACGTAATGGGCGGCAAGGCCTGTATCCGGGGGATGCGCGTCACCGTTGGGACTGTGATGGGATTACTCGCGTCCGGTTGCACGCGCGAAGAAATCTTAAGCGAGTATCCCTACCTCGAGGCCGAGGACATAGACGAGTCCCTCTCCTACGCCGCGTGGCGAATGGAAGAACGTGACGTCCCGCTCACGATCGGATGAGCCTTCGCATCCTCGTCGACATGAACTTGACCC
>JBGTJY010000635.1:0-2470 GCA_041744855.1 Candidatus Hydrogenedentales bacterium | reverse complement strand
AGATCCTTCGGATCGCGCTCCTCGCACACCTGCAACGGCGCATCTACAAAGACTTCGATAAAGTCGGCTTTTGATTCGAGCGCGATCTCGCGCGCGCGGCTGCGGTCGGCCCGATACGGTGAAATGAAGGCGGTGATGGCGACGGCACCGCTGTCCGCGAGCAACTTCGCCACCTCGCTCACGCGTCGGATATTTTCTTCCCGGTCTTCGGGCGAGAAGCCGAGATTGGAGTTGAGGCCGTGACGGATGTTATCGCCATCGAGCACGTAGGTGTGCATGCCGCGTGCGAAGAGTTCGCCCTCGAGCGCCTGGGCGATAGTGGATTTACCCGCGCCGGAAAGACCGGTTAACCAGACGACCGCGCCGCGGTGGCCGTTTTGCAGCGCGCGTTTCTGTGCGGTGATCTTGCCCTCGCTCCAGAAAATATTCTTGCTCTTCACTTCCAGGCGGCTGGTATACACGCCGCCAAAAACGATCCCGCCTCCAGAGATTTTCCCGTCCAGGTCGACGACAAAACGGCCAAGCGTCGGCACCTGCTCGTGATTATCGAAAACCAGCGGCGCGCGTGATTGCAGGGTGACGCGGCCCACTTGATTGCGCGCCACTTCGGCGATGTCGGCCGTGGTCACGGTAAGGGTCGAGGAATCCATCACCTCCTCGATGCCAACGACTTGGCACGGCACCTCCTGCGTGCCGAGGCGAATGGCGCACTGGGCGTCCCTGCGCAGCGGTTGTTCCGCGAGCCAGAAAATGTCGGCACGAAAACGGTTCGCCTGGATCGGCGTCTCATGCAGATGCGACGCCACATATCCGCGCTCGACAAAAATCTGCTCCTGCAATGTGATCCCGACCGAATCGCCCGCGATCGCTTCCGTGCGCGCGGGCGCGCTCCAGGATTCAATGCTCGCGACCGTGGACGTCTTGTTAGCCGGCGAAAAGACCAGCTCATCCCCCACCCGCAAAGTGCCACTCTCAATCCGTCCCGCGATGATGCGGCGCTCGTCGAACCGATAAATGTCCTGCACGCAGAGGCGGAGCGGTTGGTCGACGGCCGGGGGTGCGGCTTGCAGTTGATCGAAAGCCTCGAGCAAAGTCGGCCCGTTGTACCAGTTCAATTCTTCTCCAACGCGCGCCGCGACGTTCGCTCCCGCCCGGGCCGAAGCAGGCACAAAAGAGCGCGCCTCCAGACCAAGCGAGAGGAGGAACTGGCGATACTCCCGTTCAATCTCGTTAAAAGCATCCTCGCCGTAACCGACGAGGTCCATCTTGTTCACGACCACGACGATTTGTTGAATGCCGAGCAGGCTGAGCAAGTAGGCGTGCCGCCGACTCTGTTCGCGCACGCCTTCGTTCGCCGCCACGACGAGGATCGCCGCGTCGGCGCTCGCCGCACCCGTGATCATGTTCTTGAGAAACTCTTTGTGCCCCGGCGCGTCGATGATGACGTATTGCCGGAGCGCGGTCCGAAACGGGATCTGGGTGGTGTCGATCGTGATGTTCTGCTCCTGCTCTTCGAGGAGCGCATCAAGCAGGAACGCGTACTCGAACTCCATCCCTTCCGCCGCGCACGCCTGACGGATGGCGTCGAGCTTTCCATCGGGGAGCGAATCGGTGTCGTGCAAGATTCGACCGACGAGCGTGGACTTCCCGTGGTCCACGTGGCCCACGAACACCACTTTCAGACGAGGCGCCTCCGCGTTCACATGAACCCTTTCGCGCGGAGTTTTTGCATCGCATTCCGTTCGTGATGATCCTGCGCGCGGCCAGCGCGTTCACTGGTTTTGGTGGCGTCCAGTTCGGCGATGATTTCTTCGATCGTGGCCGCGTGACTCTCGACCGGCTTTGTAATCGGCATGCAGCCTAACGACCGATAGCGCTGCCCGTTTCGCGCGAAATACATTTGCGGAATCGGAATCTGCTCGCGCTGGATGTAGCGCCAGATGTCGGCCTCCGTCCAATCGAGGAGCGGTTGCACACGGACGTGCTCACCCGGTCCGCCCGTGCTCGCGAACTGGCCCCAGAATTCTGGCGGCTGATCTTTGTACGACCATTCCGACTGCGCATTCCGCGGCGAGAAGTAGCGTTCCTTCGCGCGCGTCGCGTCTTCGTCGCGCCGGATGCCGGTGATGAGCGCGTCGAATTTGTGTTCCGCCAGCACTTGCTGCAGCGCCACGCTTTTGAGCTCGTGCGTCACGGTGACAGGATCGTGCGTCTCGTAGCCGACACCGCGCGCGCGCGCCTCTTCGTTGATCTTCACGATCAGGTTCAGTTTGTAATGCGCGGTCGCCCAATCGCGGAACTCGAGCATCTCCGGGAACTCGTAGGTCGTGTCGATGTGCAGGATCGGAAATGGAATTTTCCCGAAGAACGATTTGAGCGAGAGCCAGATGAGGACGTTCGAATCCTTCCCCATCGACCACGGCATCGCGATGTTTTTAAAAGAGCGGAACGCTTCGCGGAAAATGTAGAT
>JBGTJY010000634.1:0-9771 GCA_041744855.1 Candidatus Hydrogenedentales bacterium | reverse complement strand
GATTGGACATGCGCTGACGGCCGATGCGTTGCGTTGCGGGCTTGGCGAGGCTGTGCGGGGTTATCTGCTTGCGATGGAGATACGGGTCACGTCGTTCACCCCCGCCGACGAAGGCGCGCTCAGCGAGCTGCTGGATTCGGTTGAGGAATGGGACGGCGCTAAAGCGGCCCTCCTCCGGGCGCACTCGGCGACGCGCGGGGAACTCGTAGGACGGGACGTTCGTCTGGCGTGGCGTGGCGATAGGCTCGTGGGCGCTGCGGCGCTCACGGGGACTCCGGAGGGGCATGCGGAGGCGCACGTCGTGCTGGGGCAGCGCGAGCCGGTCGAAGAGACGGGATTGGTGTTGTTGCGCGCGTTGGTAAGGATTGGCAAGGGACGCAGGATTGGGCTTCAACGGGCGATGGCGCTGGAACTCTTTCCACGGATCGGGCTTGGTTGGCTGCTCCAACGACCGTCGCGGATGGAGGAGTGGCTGGTGTTCGATTCGTGGATGGTTGGTTGAGGCGGAAGTTTGGTGCGGACCCGGACGCGCGGGAGCGCGTCCCTCCCGGGATCGGGCGATTTTTTTTTTGCTCGTCGTGAATAAAGTTCGACTGAGCTTTGTATAGTTCTCTGTGCGTCGCGGGAGTACTGCGCGAGCAGTGTCTCGCGGCGCTGAAACGTTCACTGGATTTTCTGGTAAATACCGGTACAATTCAGTACGCAGATCAACGAAGCGGAACGCCGAGGAACTACCCCTCAAAAAAATAGCTTGCGGCGGCGGCCCGCGGAAGTGATATTATCTGCGCCTTGTGTTGGTTGACTTCGGTCATTGGTTGTTTTCCGCAAACTATAGGGAGGGTTTATGAGTTGGCTAAGGGACGACATATTCTTGTAGATTGCACGGACGTTCCACTTGACGTTTGTGCCAACGATCAACTCGTACTGAAATCAATGGCAGAGGCGGCGGAACGGGCCGGGGCGACGGTTATCTCCCAGGTCCGCTACCGATTCGGACACAACTCCGCACCGGGATTCACCGCCGTAGTCCTCCTCGACGAGAGCCACTGTTCCGCGCATTCCTACGCCGACGAACGCATGCTGGCGCTCGACATCTTCACTTGCGGAACAACCGATCCGCGCGATGTCTTGCGTCATCTGCGAACTCTAATCGATCTCGGCAATGCTTCGATCCAAGAGTGCGATCGATTTGTTACGCCGAAGGAGCGATACGCGATAAAGCCCGTACGGTCGAAGAAGACCCAGCGGACGGCGTCGATTGAATTCGCTCCGCAAACTCCTGAGTTCGCGAAGTAAAGCGCGTTCATGTCGTTGCGTGAACACACCATCTAACCAAACGCCTCCGGGCGATCGCTCATTCCACGACGGGTCCGCCGATGGCCTCGTACCCCTGCGCAGCTTGGACTTGGGGGAAGTGTCTTCCTTCGTCCAAATGGTGCGCGCGATGGGGCACACAGCCTTCGGCGGACGCCGTCTGGGATCGGCCCTCGACACGCTGCTGGCGATGGCCGGCGATCCGAATTGTTTCAAAGTGATGACGATTTCGGGCGCGATGACGGTCGCCAAGCAGGGCAAGATCGTTTCGGACTTGATCGACCGCGGGCTCATCGACGCGGTTGTCGCGACGGGCGCCCTGGTCACGCACGGGCTCACTGAATCGTTCGGCAATGTGCACTACGCGGCGCCGCACGATGCGAACGACGTCGAGCTTTTCGACAAGGGTTACAACCGCATCTACGACACGCTCGAGATGGAAGCCAATCTCAACGATTTGGCCGAAATCGTCGCGGCGATCATGGATCGGCAGCCCGAAGACACCGTTTGGTGCTCGAATCATATCTGCCGCGCGATCGGCGAGGAACTTGACCGACGCGCGGAAGGCCCCGGCATTTTGCGGAGTGCCTACCAGCGGAACGTGCCGGTGTATATCCCCGCGTTTACCGACAGCGAGATGGGTCTCGATCTGTCGACGTGGGCCATGCGCAAATTCGGCTCGGCGACGGCTGACAATCCCGAACGTTGTTTCGATTCCGTGCCGCGATTCAATCCGTTTCTCGATTTGCAAGACTACGCCCAGCGCGCCGTGAAGGCGGAGTCGCTCGGCATCTTCACGATCGGCGGCGGCGTGCCACGGAATTGGGGGCAGCAGATCGGGCCGTATTTGGATATTACCTCGCGCCGGCTCGGCATCGAGTTGCCCGAGGTGAAGTTCAAGTATGCAGTGCGGATTTGTCCCGAACCGGACCATTGGGGCGGGCTGTCCGGTTGCACCTACAGCGAAGGCGTGAGTTGGGGAAAGTTCATTCCGGAATCCGAAGGCGGCAAACACGCTGAGGTCTTCGCCGATGCGACGCTGGTGTTGCCGTTGTTGGCGAAGGCGCTGTTCGAGGCGCTCGATTCGCAGTAACACGGGCTTCCAGCCCGTGAGGGTAATCTCGAGGCCCACGGGCTGGAAGCCCGTGTCACGAAGGGTGTCGTGAAGCTCGTCTTCGATCCCGCTCAGCGCGCGCATGGGCCGCCGTTTCAATTTGCAGACGCGGAGAAGCGGCCGCATGTCGAATCGCCTGCGCGTATCGATGCGATCCTGGGCGCGCAGCCGGATGCCGAACGCGTAACACCTCTGCCAATTTCGCGCGACGCGTTGCTGCGCGTACACGATGCGGACTATGTGACCTTTCTGGAGACGGCCTACGCGGCGTGGGTATCGGCGGGACACGCCGCCGCCGCGATCGTGCCATCATCGTTTCGTCCGCCTGGCACTTCGGGCCGTCCGCGCGATATCGCGGGTCTCGCGGGCTGGTACTGCCGCGATACCTACACGCCGATCTGCGAGCGCACGTTTTCAGCGGCCTGCGCATCTGCCAGCTCAGCAGTTTACGCGGCGAATCTCGTGCTCGAGGGCGAACGCGCGGTGTATGCGCTCTGTCGTCCGCCGGGGCACCACGCAGGGCGGGACTATTGCGGCGGATTTTGCTATCTCAACAATGCCGCGTTGGCTGCGGAACATCTCCGCGCGGAGTCGGGCGGACGTGTCGCCATTCTCGACATCGACTACCATCACGGAAACGGCACGCAGGACATTTTTTACGAGTCCGAGGCGGTCGCGTATGTATCGATCCATGCGGACCCTGCGTTGGAATTTCCCTACTACTCGGGTCACGCTTCCGAAACGGGCACGGGCCGTGGGCTGGGCTCGACGCACAACTTCCCGCTTGCGCCGGGCGCCGGTGAGGCGAAATATCGCGACACATTAATGCGCGCGTTGGAGTCGATACAGAAATTTCGCGCCGAGACGTTGGTCATTTCATTTGGCGCGGACGTGTGCGCGGGCGATCCGGAGGGGTCGTTCGAGCTTGCGCCTGGATTTCTCGGCGAGGTCGCGCGGGCGATCTTGGCGTTGGGAATTCCGGCCGCGATCATCCAGGACGGCGGCTACGCGCTCGACATTCTTGGGGCGGCTACGGCAGAGTTCCTGCGTCCATTCGCCGAAGTTGCGGAGAAATAAGCGCCATGTACATGCGGAATCTTCTGGTTGTATCCTTCGTAGTTGCCGCGTTCGTGCTGAATGTTTCCGCATTCGGCGCATTTCATGTCGATGGGCCGATTCCGAGCACGCCCGAGTCGCATCCGTTCGGCGGAGCGGCGTACACGCGCGTGCCGCAGGATTTGGCGGCGTTCGGCTACGTAGAAGAGGAATACTTTCTCAGCGGCACGGCGAACATCTACGATTGGCCGGAGAGCGGGCCCGCAACGGTGCGAACGGCTGGTGCGCCGTACACGACGCGGGTGCTGGTGCGCAGGCCGATCGACGGGACGAAGTTCAGCGGCAACGTCATCGTGGAGATGCTGAATCCGTCGAACCTCTTCGATCTGAATCTGGCGTGGGCGATCTCCCACGAACAATTCGTGCGCAACGGCGACGGGTGGGTGGGGATGACGGCCAAGCCGATCGCCGTCGCGTCGTTGCAGACGTTCGACCCCGTGCGCTATGCCCCGTTGTCGTGGAAAAGTCCGCTCGCGCCGGACGATCCGCGTGGTTGCGCGCTCAACTCACGCGATACGACGCACGAAACCGAGAACGGTCTCGTGTGGGACATGTACACGCAACTCGGCGCCTGGCTTCGCAACGACGACGCGTCGAATCCGTTCCGCTACGGCGGGGCGGCGGGCGCGCATCCAGTCGAGCGCCTGTATGGTTGGGGCTACTCGCAAACGGGATCGTTTCTGTACACGTACATCAATGCGATTCATCCGCTCGTCGTAAACGCGACCGGCAAAACGCCGTACGACGGATATATCGTCGCCGTGGCGAGCGGGCCCTCGTCGATCAATCAATGCGCGGAACGGCTGGCGGAAGGCGATCCGCGCCGCCAATTCAAGAATGTGGGCGTGCCTATTTTTCGAATCATGACGCAATCGGATTATTTGCGAACCGTTTCGGCGCGGCGTCCGAACAGTGATGAGCCGGGCGATCGATACCGGAACTACGAAATCGCGGGGTCGGGCCATGCATCGCCGGAGGAGCTGATGTACTGCGCGTCGCCTGCGGATATCGAGAAAGCCGGGCGCACTGTGCCCCCGATGGAGTGCAATGAAGGATCGCGCAGCCGATTCCCGAATAGCGTTTTCTTCAACGCCGCGATTGCGAATTTGGACAAGTGGGTGCGCGATGGCACGCCGGCGCCGCGGGCCGAGCCGATCGAGGTCGTGAACGGGAAGCCCGTGCTGGATGAGCATGGCAACGTGCGCGGCGGGGTGCGCTCGCCGTTTGTCGATGTGCCGACGAGCACGTGGATGGGTAATTCTACCGGGCCCTCGTTTTGCGTGATCGCGGGACACGAGATCCCCTTCGACCGTGAAAAGTTGAAGGCGCTGTACGCGGACCACGACGCGTATGTGCGAGCCGTGATTGCGAACGTGGAGTTGCTCGTGACGCAACGATTCATCACGAAAGCCGACGGGGATGCGTTGGTGGAAGCGGCGGAACTTGCGAACGTCCCGTGAACGCAGAAGCGGCGACTGGGTAGGCGATTTCGCGTTATAATCGGTGGATTACACTGGGTATGTGCATCTGTAACGGGGGGAGAAGTTGAAAGTGGGCGAGGGGTATTCCGTGGAGTCGAAAGCGCACGGCGAATTGCGTGTTGGGGTCATTAGCATACTCGTCTTGTGCGTCGGGTTGCCCTTGCTGAGCGCCGGTATCGGCCTTGGGATTCAAAGCCCGTGGGTCGACGAGATATTTACGCTCGGCGCGGCATCCAAGGGCACGCCGTGGATGAGCGCGTACATCGGCATGAGCAGCCATACGATGCCGCTGTATCCCTTCGTGGTGTGGTTTTTCTCTCTGGGCGGTAGCTCGCTGGTCGGCGCGCGATTGCTGTCGTTTCTCGCGTTCGTGCTGGCGTCCTATTTTTTTCTGCGGGCCTCGACGCGGCTGTTCGACGCGAAGACGGCGAAGTGGGCCACGGCATGTTTCGCGCTGCATCCGTTGCTCGTGTGGCATGCGCAAGACGCGCGCATGTACATGCTCGGGCTCATGTTCGCCATGGGCGCGTTTTGGTTCTTACTCGAGACGCTGGAAACCGGCAAACGCGGATATACCATCGCGCTTGGCGTATCTGCGTTTCTCGGAATGTTGAACCATTTGTATTTCGCGCTGTTCGCCGCGCCGATGGTGCTGATGCTCGTGTGGTATCGCAAGGACGCGCATCGCGTGCGCGCGTTCATCACGTTGGCGGTCGCGGGCGCGGCCGCCGTGCCGGTGATGGTGACGATGATTCTGATGCAGGACGCGTTTCCCGGCGAGGCGAAGCCGCTGAACGTCGTCGCCGCCATGGGATACTCGGCGCTGACCTTGGCGGGCGGTTACGCGATCGGCGCGTCGAAGGAAGACCTGCACGGCGCGCAGGCGATGGAGGCCATGCGGCCGTATCTGCCGATGGTTGCGGCAATCATCCTGGCATTCTGGATTCCCGTGTTGATCGGCGCGATTGCGATGTGGCGCAAAGACTGGCGCAAAGCGGCAATGCTTATTCCCATACCGATCTTTTGTGTCCTGATCACCTATATCCTCGCGATTACTACGGGAAAAGTGTCGTTCAACGTGCGGTATACGCTCGCCGCTGTGCCGGCCGTGATCTTGCCGATCGCGTACTTGGTGTCGCGAAGCCGATCGCCGCTGCGTTGGGGGGCGTTCGCGTTGGCCATTGGCGCGGAGATTTTTGGCTTGACTTCGTGGTACGTCGTCGAGCGGCACTGGAACGAGGATTATCGCCGGCTCACTGCGTTCCTGATGAAGGAGTGCGACGCGGGCGATCTGCTGTACAGCAATCCGGTCGGCCCCGTGCAGATTGCGCTCGAGACCGAGGGATACGAACGCGACGTGGTCTACTTGACCTTGGATTCGTTCGACGAATCGATGGAGCTCAAACAGGCGCGGCGCTTCTACGTGATCAATCGTCCATGGCGCGCGGACCCGTCGAATCGCATGCGCAGCCGTCTCGATAAATCGCCGGGAGTCGAGCGGCACGAGTTCCGCGGATTCTTGGTGTACTTCCTGCCCGCCGGCGAGAGCGCCCCAACAACCGGCACGCCGGTCGGCTCCTCGTAGGCAAGTTACCTTGGCGTCCGCCGCGCTTCGATTGTTTGCGCCAGGGTCCACGCGCGCGCTTCTGTTCGTCACGATCATCGCGCCCCTGCTCATCGCCGGCACCGGCTTAATGATGCAGAGTCCGTGGACGGACGAAATTTTCACGCTAAAAACGGCGGCGAAACAGGGCTTCTGGTTCAACATCAACGCGAGCCTCGGTGTGCATGTGCTGCCGGTGTATCCCGCGGTCGTGTACGTGTTTTCGCTGGGGGGCACGTCGCTGTTCGGCGCGCGGCTGCTCTCGCTGCTGGCGTTCATGGGCGCGGCGTTCTTCGTGCAACGGATCGCGCGCCGGTTGTTCGATGAGCGCGTCGCGCTGATCGCCCCGGGACTGTTCGTGATTCATCCACTCATGATCTGGTATGCGCAAGAAGCACGGATGTACATGCTTGGGCTGTTTTTCGGATTGGGCATGGTCTCGGCGGCGCTGGAATTCTTCGATACGGGCGCGCGGCGCGAGCTCATCGCGACCTGCATTTTCGCCCTGCTCGGACTGCTCACTCACTTATATTTCGTCTGGGTTGTCGCAGCGTTGGCACTTTCCTCGTACCGCCGGTTTCCAACCGGCACGGACGTCCAGGCGTCGGTTGGAGACCAGCGCTACAGACACGCCGAATCTCGCCGCCTTCTTGCTGCGCTCGGGCTTGCGTGCGTGCTCGCCGTGCCGCTCATGCTCGTGATGATCGCGCGCTCGTCCGACCTGCATCCGGGATTCGCCAAGACGATTGATGTGAAAGCGCTCGGCTATGCGGCATTGGGACTCGCGGCGGGCTCGAGCGTCGGGCCAACGATTGCCGAGTTGCACGGCGCCGACCCGATGCGTGCGATGAAGCCGCATTTGCCGCTGGTGGGGTCGTTGCTGCTGCTGTTTTGGCTGCCCGTGTTGTTGAGCGCTTACGTCGTGTGGAAGAGCAAGCGCCGCGCGTTTTGGCTGTTGGCGTCGCTCGCGGCGATTCCCGTGCTCGCGCCGTTCGTGCTCAGTGTGGTGACGGATGCGGTGTCGTTCAATTTGCGGTACACGCTGATTGCCGCGCCGGCCGTGTTGATCGCGGTCGCAGCGGCTGGTCGCGCGGGACGTTGGTATCTGCTCGCCGCCGTTGTCACGGTCGAGGTGTTCGGCCTGGCGGCGTACTACTTCGATACGCGGCACTGGAAGGAAGACTATCGCGGCGTCGGCGAATATCTGCGCGCGAACATGCCGGCGGAGGCACCGTTCTACAGTCCAGAACAGGGCAACTTCGAGTACCTGCTGGGGCGTCCGCGCGAGGCGATCGTCAAGCTCGATCTCGACGCGCTGCCCGCCATTCAGGCGCGGACGGAAACGGTCTACGCGATACTGATGCGGCCGTGGGTCAATGACCCGAACGGAAGGATTCGCAACGCGCTGGAATCCGCGCCGGGCACTGAAAAAGTGGCGTTTCATGGCTTCGACGTCTATATATTGCCGCGCCCGGAAGGTTAAGTCTCCAAGAATTCCACATGGCGAATAGGGCGTGAATTGGAGTAGGATCAATCCTTACCTCGTCATGCTGAGCGGCAGCGAAGCATCTCGCTCGCGCAGGCGCTCAGAGTCTTGTGTCTGGAGATGCTTCGCTGCCGCTCAGCATGACATGTTAGGCCCCTTCGCAATAAGGAACAGACCATGCCAATTAGTTTCGATTCGAGGCCGTTGAAAGAATTGCGCAAAGGGCGCGAGCTGAGCTGGAATCCGCACGCGATCGAACTTGCGCAAGACCGCGAAGACTGGGCGCGCTTATCCCCGGACGAGCAGGACTTCTTGCTCGTGCAAATCGTCGGGTTCCTCGTCGGCGAACGCGCCGTGGCGCACGACCTCGCGCCGTTGCAGCATGCGTTGCGCTACGAAAGGGGGCGCATGGAAGAGGAGATGTACCTCACGCAACAGATGTTCGAGGAATCGACGCACGTCGAATTTTTCCAGCGCTGGATGGACGAGGTGCTGCCGGGGAAAGTGGGAAAAGATATCCCGTTTCCGCGCAAACAGGGGCAATACTTCTCGAACATTCTGCCGGCGGCCATGCAGGCGTTGGTGACCGATCGATCGGGTGAGGCGCAGATGCGCGCCGTGGTCACGTATCACCAAATGGTCGAGGGCGTGCTCGCGGAAGTGGGGTATGAGATATTTTACGGCTGTATCGATTCGCAGGGAATTCTGCCGGGATTGCGCACGGGATTGCGGAAGATTCAGCAGGACGAGGCGCGGCACATCGCGTTTGGGACGTATCTGGCGCAGCGATTAATTCATGAGCGGCCGGAACTGGAGTCGGTGTTCGTCGAGGAAATGGAAAAGCTCAAGGACGAAACAATCGGCTCGACGGATATGTTCTTTGGACCCTACGGGGAGGTCGCGCCGTTTGGGCTGCGGCACGCCCAGTATCGGAAGCTCGCGGAAGATTTGTATGCACGGCGTATGCGGGCGGTGTTGAAGGGCGGGTTGGTCGAGGCGTAGGCATTCACATTCAACCCCTTCAGGGATCGAATCAAAATCCAGCTGAAGTCATTCCTGCGCAGGCAGGAATCTCTCCGCTCTATTCGGCGCGTCGCGTGCGGGCAGCATTCGCGTCCGCCGACCTTTGGAACCCCAACAACTCAAAGCACTTCCAACCCCCGGGGGGGATTGTTTCCCCACAGCGACCCTGCCTCCCGACCCCTTGTTTCCCAAATTCATCTTCGTGCGCATTCGAGAAATTCGTGGCCAATCGCCCGCCCCAAAAAACGCAACACACGGCGCCAATCTAATAGGGGCGCGGTTCCCCGGTCGGCTTACTGGCCTGCGTTGTGCTTCGGGGCGCGGAGCGGCGGGCGGGACGGTAGACCGTCCGGACCGACGGATTCGAGATCCATCCGCGGTAGTTGGCTGTGGAATTGGCCGTTTTTCCACTCGACGGTTGCGAAGTCCATCCATGGACGCGCGAGTTGGCGGCGGAGGAATCTTCGTTCCCTGTCGCCGATCGAGTCGAGGTATTTCACCTGGATCGCGAACTCGGCGTGCTCGCGCGGGATGCCGTGTTTCTGCGTCCAGAACAAGGTGGCGAGCATGATGCCGTGGTTGAGGCGGCCCATGTCGATGTGGTTATCGTTCACGCGCCAATTCCACCAGACTT
>JBGTJY010000633.1:0-2979 GCA_041744855.1 Candidatus Hydrogenedentales bacterium | reverse complement strand
ATCTCGATTCGATTTACTACGAGCTCGCGGAGCGCGGCGTCAGCGTCACGTGTATCGAGCCGGGTCTCATCGCCAGCGATTTCCGCATCACCGACAGCCGCGGAAACGTACACGAGGAAAGACGCGATCCCGCTCCGCAGTGGCTCGTCATGCCCGCGGAAAAAGCCGCGCGAAAAATGGTCGACGCAATCTACGGCAGAAAACCTGAGGCGATTATCACGCTACACGGAAAAGCCGGTATCTTCCTCTACCGTCACTTCCCGCGCACTTTCCGATTCGCCTACCGCCAAATCTCAAAAGCCCGCGTCAATCCCATCCAGCGCAGCCGCCAAAACTCGGAATAGCAACCTACTAGGCGCCTCCAGCTCCCGGATCCGGCCCGGACGGAAGCTGCCGCCCCGCCAACTCCGAGTCCAACAGAAACAACCCGCTCGGGTGGTTATCGATCATCTTGAGCTTTTGCACGAGGTCGTTCGCGTTGGCCTCTTCCTCGACCTGCTCCGAGATGAACCATTGCAGGAATGTGTGCGTCGAGTAGTCGTTTTCTTTGATCGCCGCCGCGACGCATTCGTTGATCTGTTCCGAAACCTTGCACTCGTGCTTATACGCGTCTTCAACCGCGACGAGGTGCGATTTCCAATCCTTCGGCGGCGCATCCACCGCGCGAAAGCTCACGCGCGCGTCCCGGTCGTTGATGTAATCGAAAATCCGCGACACGTGCATCAGCTCTTCCTGCGCCTGGATCACCATCCAATGCGCGAAGCCCTTAAGATTCACCGACTCGAAATACCCCGCAATCGCGTAATACAAATACGCGGAGTAAAGCTCATGATTAAACTGCTCATTCAATTTTTCAAGGATGTTAGGTTTCAACATAATGTTTCCGATTCATTGTCTACCGTACTCTGCGAAACTCCGCGCCCTCTGCGCCTCTGCGTTTATCGGTTTTCAAAGCGCCTTCGCACAATTGATAATCTCGTCGTATTTAGGATGATCCGCGACTTCCTTCACATACTCGGCGTACTTCACCTTGTCGTCCGGCCCGACTACGAACACCGCGCGGCACTCGATCCGCAACTTCGGAATCAACGTCCCGTATTTCTTCCCGAAATCCGTGTCCTTATGGTCGCTCAAGCACTTCATGCGCTCGGCATCGATCTTCTCCGCGCCGCAAAAACGCGCCAGCGCCACGGGCAGATCGCAGCTAATCGAGATGAAATTCACATCGTCGAGTTTCCCCGCTTCCTCGTTGAAGCGCTTCGTCTGCATCGAACACACCGGCGTATCGACCGACGGCACGACGCTCAGGACGCGCTTCTTGCCGTTGAAGTCGCTCAACTTCACGTCCGTCACGAGGTCCTTCTTCAACGTCGCGTCCGGCGCGGTGTCGCCTACTTTGATTTCGGGACCCTCGAGGTCAAGGGGATTCCCACGCAGAGTGCATGATCGGCTCATGATTTCCTTCCGCAGACCCCGCACGCATCGCGGGGACAAGTTTGGCTTGCCCAAGTGGAATGGCCAGTCGGTACCGACTATGGTTACCGTAACGAGCTATGGTAGACGACAAATCGAATCAATGCAACGAATCGAATCATGACTAGAACTAACGGAACACTGCGCACATGGCTCGACGGTTTGTACGCGGAGTACAACCGGCCCGAGTTGATCGCGCCCGATCCGCTTGAGGCGGTCTATTGGTATGAGCAACCCGAGGACCGCGAAATCGCCGCGCTGATAGCCGCGTCCCTCGCCTATGGACGCGCCGCGCAGATCGTCGCGAACACCCGCGCAGTCCTCGAGCCGATGGGCAAATCGCCGCGTTCATTCGTCGCGTCATGCGATGCTGCCGCGCTCCGAGAATGCTATCGCCACTTCCGACACCGCTGGACGCCCCCGAGTGAATTGATCCAAGTTCTGCTCGGAATCCAGCGCGCGATCGAAGAGCACGGATCCCTCGAAGCGTGTTATCGCATGCACGCGATTGCAACCGCCGAGAATCCCAACGCCGGATTGTGCGGACTCACCTCGGCCCTCGGCGGCTCGAACAGCATGCTCGCGGACCCCTCGAAATCCAGCGCATGCAAACGCTGGCGTTTGTTCCTGCGCTGGATGGTGCGGCGCGACGCGATCGATCCCGGCTGCTGGACCAGCATCGCGCCCGAATCGCTCATCGTGCCGCTCGACACGCACATGCACCGCATCGCGCTGATGCTCGGCCTCACGCAACGCCGCCAAGCGGATTTCAAAGCCGCACTCGAAATCACCGAAGCCTTCCGCCGCATTCGTCCCGACGATCCGCTCCGCTACGACTTCGTGCTGACCCGATTCGGCATCCGCCCCGAGTTGAACATGGATACGCTCCGCGACTCTCGCGCCGAATCTCGCGCCGAATCTCGCGCCGCGAAATTGTAGCGCGGGCTTCCAGCCCGCAGGCTCACTCCGAAGCCCCAATGACCTGCACTTCCCCCGCTGCGGGCTCAAATTCCTCGACGCGCATCAAGCGCCACGCCCCCGCAGGCGTCGACAAACGAAACGCCGTCCCCCAAGGCACCTCACTCCGCGCATCCTCGCCAGTGCTCAACACAAAATCCAGCGGGTCGTCAGTGAACAACATCAACTGCGCGCGCATCGGCCACTGCGCCGGATCCTCGCTCGATAGCGCGACCGACCACCGCGCGTCACGCACGCCCCGACGCTGGCGATACAGCGGCCCCAAATCCGCGTTCGAAAGCGGCCCAATGCCCATGTAGGCATCCCGGCCGAAGCGCGTCGTGTAAACGCCTGGCCCGAAATAATCTGCAAACATCGCATCCGATTCACCCGGTGTCACAAGCGCCGGCATCGCAAGCGATCGCAGGAACCCAAGCAACGCGCGAAATTCGGCGGCCGCCCCCGTCGCGGTCAGCGGTCCCGATACCACCGCCATCGCCGCGCCACTCGAATTGAGCGCCGTGGCAAGCGCGGCCAAATCCGCAACCC
>JBGTJY010000632.1:0-1513 GCA_041744855.1 Candidatus Hydrogenedentales bacterium | reverse complement strand
TGAGCGTTTTGAATTTGCGGATGTAGTCGTTGCGTTTGAATGGGCGCGCGCCGAGCGAGTGCGCATTCGCGACGGCCATTTCATCTTCGAGTGTCTTCCCGTTTTTCAATTCGATCACGACGCGCGCGCCGAAGGCCTTTCGTTTCGGGTCGTCGTCGTGATAGCGCTTGGTCCATTCGGGGTCTTCCTGCGTCTGAATCTTGTGCCAGAGCGCGACGGTGTCCGGGCGTTGCGCGCGTTGCGTCGCGTAGCTGTCGACGTGATGCCACTTGCCGTCTTGGAGCGCGACCGCGAAGATATACATAATCGAGTGATCGAGCGTTTCGCGGCTCGCATTCGGGTCCATCTTTTGCGGGTCGTTCGCGCCCGTGCCGATGACGTAGTGCGTGTGATGGCTAGTGTGCAGCGTGATACGCGCGATATCGTCCATGTTGGGGATTTTCTCCCGCATGCGAAACGCGAGGTCGATCAATGCCTGCGCCTGGTATTCCGCGGAATGTTCCTTCGTGTACGTTTCCAGGATGGCGCGTTTTGGGTCGCCCGGATCGGGCAGCGGTACTTCATATTTCCCGCTGGGCCCATCAAGCATGTAGGCGATGACGCTGTCTTCGCCCTCGTAAATCGGCGATGGACTTTTTTCGCTGCGCATCGCGCGGTCGACGGCTTCGATCGAAAGCTTTCCGGCGTGCGCCGGAGCGTAGGCCTTCCAACTGCTGATCTCGCCCTTGCGCGATTGGCGCGTCGAAAACGATACGTGGACCGCCTGCTGTATCGCCTGATAAATCACGTCCGCTTCAAGTCCGAGCAAGGTGCCGATGCCAGCCGCCTGCGCCGGACACAAATGCGCGATGTGATCCTTTTTGTGCTTGTGCAGGCAGATGGCCTTCACAAGATTTACCTGCACTTCGTATCCCGTGAGAATGCCGCGAATCAGATCGAGACCGCTGCGGCCCTTCGTCTGCGCGACCGCGAGAATGGGCGGAATGTTGTCGCCAGGATGGGAATAGTCGGCCGCGAGAAACGTGTCGTGAAAGTCGAGCTCGCGCACCGCCGTACCGTTCGCCCACGCAGCCCACTCGGGACTAAACCGCTCTTCGGAGGTGATGCCGAACACGGTCGCCCCGCCCGCGCGCGGATGGGCCAACGCTTGACTGCGCGCGTTGGAAACGGGCTCGCGATTGATCGCCGCGATCGCCACCGACGCGTTGTCGATCATGCGATTGATGACCATGTCCTGCGCCGCGGGATCGACCGGTGCCTTGTCGGCAGCAATGGCTGCGAATTTCCAGGCCAGTTGGTCCTGCTTCGCGAGGGGTTCCTTCGATGGATAGACCCGTACTGTATGGGATTTCAAGAGAGTGCTCCTTCCGGGGATTGGGAGCTTTAGGATAGCCAACGGCCGCGCGACGATCCAAGCGGGAAAGCGCCTACTTGATCGCGCCCGTCTTCGAATCGTATTGCCACTCACGCCCCGGCTGCGGATGCTCCGGAATGTCGTGCTGGGCCCAGGCGG
>JBGTJY010000631.1:0-3916 GCA_041744855.1 Candidatus Hydrogenedentales bacterium | reverse complement strand
TCAAAGGGGGACTTTTTCCGCGACTTAAGTCCCCCTTTTAAGGGGGATTTAGGGGGATGTGTAGTGTGAACCAGTTTTTGGGAAGTTCGCCTGCGCGGGAATGACGTATTCGGTATCTACGCTTGACTGTATTCTCGTTGTTGCAGCAGCATCTTGCGCTCGTCGGAACGGCTCTCGCCGACGGCTGTCACGTAGACCGCTCGTGAATCCTTGATCGGGCATTCGGTTTCGCAAATGCCGCAGCCGATGCACAGGTCCGGCACCATGAACGGTTTGTTGAGCACGACGATTTCGCCGTACACGTCGAGCTGCTCGACGTCCTTGGTCTGAATTGCTTTGGGCGAAGTCGGGCATACCTCTTCACATACGACGCAGGGAATTTCCATCGCGTGCGGCAGGCATCGGCCCGTGTCGAAGAATGCCGTGCCCAAACGGATCGGGCCGACCTCTTCAAAACTGCCCTTGCCGAGTTTTTCCTCGACGGTGATTTTACGAATCGCGCCGGTCGGGCAAACTTCCGAGCACATCGTGCATTTTAATTGGCAATGCCCGACCTCGAAATTCATCACAGGCGTCCACAACGCCTCGAGTCCGCCCTCTTGATACGTGGCGGGTTGGAGCACGTTCGTGGGACACGAATTGATGCACTGGTCGCACTTGATGCACTTCGCGAGGAAATCTAATTCTTCGACGGATCCAGGCGGACGAATCAGGTCCGGTGAGAACGTAGAATCGGTATTGACGCCGTGGATTTTGATGAACGGATACGCAAGCACGCCCGTCACACCCGCGAACAACAACTGGCGCTTCGTGATGTCGGGCGCCGGGACGACCTGTTTCGTGTCCAGCCCGCGGATCGAGAACGACAGCGCATCCTCGGGGCAATCGTCGATGCAATTCATGCACGAGAAACACTCGCTGAGGCGCACCTGGCCTTGAGGATCGGAAGCGCCTTCGCAGCGCGTGAGGCAGAGGTTGCAGTCGGTACACTTGTGCACGTCGCGATTGATGCGGAACAAGGAAAAGCGCGAAACGACGCCCAGCAATGCGCCGAGCGGGCACATCACGCGGCAGAAAAAGCGCGGGATGACGACATTCATGCCGACCAGCGCGAGAATCATCGCGCCGATCCAGAATGAGCCGATGAACACGCGGCTCTCGACGCCCGGCTTGAACTTCATGCTCGCGAGAAACTCGGACGAGTTGCTCAGCGCGGGCACTTTCGCCGCTTGCTCCGTAACACTATCGATGCCCATGTCTACGGCGGGCGCTACGACCGTCGTGAAGGTGCGGTACATGAGACAGATCGGATCGAGCAGCCCGATCTGCAGGGTGCCGAACGCGGCGAGAATCAGGAACACGGTCAGGATCATGTACTTGAGGTAGTAGATGTTTCGGTAGCGGTTCGCCTCGATGCGCTGCTTGCCGTTGCCGACATTGAACATCCAGCCGACGAATTGATGCAGGGTGCCGTAGGGGCAAATCCAGTTGCAGAAAACACGGCCGAACAACAGCGTCACGCCGAGGATGAGGAGGCCCCAACCGAGATAGCGATAGACGTAACCGGTTGAGAGGATGTTGGAGATCATGACCAACGGATTGAACTCGAGGATGCGCGACACGGGGTAGCCGCCAAGCCGCGTGGTCCACGTCAGCCAAATCGAAATGAAGAACACCGAAAAGAAAAAGACTTGGGACAAAATCCGCACGTTGGTAATGCGGAATGCCTTCTTCGTATCGAAGTTCCGTATGCGTTTCTTGATTGCTTCCATGTGGGTCAGATTTGCACTTCGCGGATGCGGCCCGTGTAGTCCATGCTGCCGCTGCCTTTTTCCGCGGCCTTGGTAAGGTAGAGGGGGAAGTCCTTGCCGCGCTCGAGTACATGTTCGAAGGCGTAGGTATCCAGCGCGACCGGATCGATGCCGGCCATGATCACGTCGCCTTTTTTCACGTTCGACGGATCGCCGCCGGTCGGGCCATTCTGCATCAGCACGTTGGTGCCGTCGAGAATCGTCAGCGTCGGCTTGATCAATAGCGACAAGTCGGACACGATCTCGTTGATGTCCTGGTGAAACTGATTGCGCGTTCCGCCCAAGAGCCCATACCAATTCTTGATGCCCATCGACGCATGGCAGAGGTTGTGATCTTTCACTGGCGCGAGACCGATGACTTTGTCCACGTTGGTGAACGGGCGATGGAAGAACCACCACTCCTCGATCAGTTTCGCGCCCGGCGTGCGCAGCATTTTGAATGCGTTCGAATCGGGCAGATAGATGCGCCCGCCGCCTTTGAGCGTTGCGTATTCCACCTTGCTCTTGCGGAAACAGTCGGGCGGCGATTCGATCGGATTATCCGCGACGCGCACTTCTTGAGCGCGGCAATCGTCGAGGATGATGCGAATCAGCGTCTCGAGAATGACCGGGTTCGACGTCGCGCCGAGATTCGGCGAGCGGTCGAACGCGACATTCGGCTTGACCAACACGATGTCGCCGGGCTTGATGAAATGCTGGAGGCCCTTCCCGCCGCTAATTTGGTCGATCGACGCGCGGAACAGGTTCGCGATTTGTTCCTGGGTGAATTCGCCATCCGCGCCGCGCGTGCCGCGCGCGATGCCAACGTCCACCGCGCCGCTAGCCTTCGCGACGGTGTAGGGTTTGATCTCTTCCACTTTGTGCACGGGCTTGCTGCGGGCACCCGTCGTGTCGCGCATCGAAAGCGGCCAAGTTGCCGGCGCCCACGCGAGGTATCCCGTTGCGCCGGCGACACTGCCCGCGGCCGCGACGCGCTTGAGCAACTGACGCCGCGTCATCGGCTGTTTGACGTAGTCGGGATGTTGAATTTCGTTGTCGCGCTTTTTCGCCATGGCTTTTGCGCTCCAATGCGGCCGACGTTGGCCACAACTGCACGAGACTCGCGGGCAACCGATGTTCGGGTTACGCAACCGCTTATGCGGCGTCCTCGTGCACGATTCTTTCTACTTTCGCCATCGTCGCGGCCGCTTTTTCTTGCGATTCCGCTCCGTCGATTCCATATATAACGTTGCCGTCTTGCGCGAGGATGAAAAACGTTTTCAGGAATTCATGTTCGTACAATACGCGATTTCCCTCGCGGCTCACTTCCTTGTATTCGTACGACTGCTCTTCCGCAAACTGGTCGTAGAGCGATTTCGCGTCCTCTTCCGATGCCGCCTCGTGAATGAAGAACTTCAGATTCGCTTCCCGCTCTGGTTTGCCGAACCAAAAGTTCTTGCAAAAGTCATATTGGAATGCGTCTTCTCGCGCATATCCAATCTGATCGAACTCGAGATGCTTGCGCAGTTTCGAATAGATCGCGGGCGGCGGTTCCTTCGCTTCGACGGATGGTTCGAACTTTCGAACAAAGAGTTTCGCATGCTCGATGATGCCGGGGTCGGAAGTGTTCGCGGCCAGCTTGAAATAGTAATTCTCGGCGATGCCGATCGCGCCGATTTCCGTCAGGTAATAGTAAGCTTTGCCTTCGTGCACAACCTCCGGGTTCGAGTCGCCACGCTGCGCCCAGAAAAGCCCGAGCGCGTTCGTGAAGCTCGTCATGTCGTAGATCTCGATGTTCATGTCCCAGCCATTCGCTTCGTTCGACAAACCGAGAAACCACGCCGCCACAAATCCGTACGACTTGTACTGAACTTCCGCGCCGTTGATTTTCTCGTAGAGGTTGTCCCAGTTAAACTCTTGTAGACGGCTCGAGTCGATCCAACCGTTCGATGCCATTTCGGATGGGATGGGGCCGAGGTCGGATCCAGCCGTTTCGCCGACGACTGCCGCCTCAACGCTTGGGTCCCTCCAACGGATCAGGGGAGCTTTGTAGAGGTTGTCCTCGACTTGCTGGGCGACCAGCACCTCCATCGAGATGTCTCGTTCGCCTGGGTCGTAGGCGTCCT
>JBGTJY010000630.1:0-1850 GCA_041744855.1 Candidatus Hydrogenedentales bacterium | reverse complement strand
AGCATCGTCGTCACGGGGCTGAGGTCCTGCGCCAGAGCGGGGTTCGTGATCGCGAGGATCGCGAGACCGCTCAAAAGCGCCCTCAGATAGACGGTTTTCATAAGGGTCTCCTATGGGCTGTTGAAAAGAGACATGACCTTGCGGACATGACCGATGGTTTCGCGGTAAGGGGGTATTCCCGAGTGCTTCGCGACCGCCTCGGGTCCTGCGTTGTACGCGGCCAACGCAAGTTCCGCCGATCCGAACCTCTCCATCTGAGCCAGCAGATAGCGCGCCGACCCATGGAGGTTCTGAACGGGATCATGGGGATTCACGCCCAGCCGGACTGCCGTGCCCGGCATGAGCTGTCCAAGGCCGATCGCGCCGACAGGCGACCGGGCATTGACCTTGAAATTGCTTTCGATGGCGATGTTCGCGCGGAAAAGCCGCAACCACTCGACGGTGCCCAGCCCTGCTCGCCGCAACGCGGGATGTCCCGCGTATCCGGCGCCGACTTCCGTGATCATCGCATCGATTTCAGGACGCGCGATAGGCATCCGCCCGGCCGGCGCGCTTCGCGCGGCGACAACCACGGTCGAGGAGTCCGCCACGGGAAGATCGAAAGCGGTCGGCCGGTCGAAATCCAAAACGCCAGCTGTTACGCGTCCGCCGCGCGGGCCCGCGTCCAGATCGATGACCTCAGCCTTCGCGGCGAACGCGAGGCAAAACAGAGCGCCTGCGGAGGCTAGACTAGCAACCGTCTTCCACGTCGAATTTCCAGACCACAGTCTCGCCTTCGACAAGTGGAAATTCGCACTTTTGCATTCCCAGATCCATCGCGAAGCGAGAGAGTCCAACGACGGTTTTGAAAGTCCGTGGCTGAAGTCCTCTGGTGGCGACAACGACCGCTCTCTCAACCTGATCGGACCCTCGAACGTGATCGCAAACGAATGGACGCCACGACCCGCGGTTCTGATTTCCGTCCCTGAAAGCGGTCTCCTCGCATTCGATTTCGATCCAGGCGCCATCACGAACAGCGTCCTTGATCTGAGAAACAAGGATCTGCGGCTTGCTTTCGTCTCTCATCCGACCTCCGACGTTGGCGTGTTCGCCGAAGGTATAGGCGGATCAGAGGGTAAAGCATAAGGCCCACGTTTGTTTTGGTGCGAGAATAATGAAACGTTTCAAAAAGGGTGAAACGCTGTGTTAGTGTTGAACCATCACATAAGTGGTGAACCGTCACAAGTCACAATTATCGTTGCGATTCCACCCTGACGTGCCGTACGGTACGCGAGCGTCAAGACTGATCGTATTCGTGGAAGACCGGAAAGCGTCCCACAACGCAAAGGAGAAACGGGATTTGGAACGAATCTCATTGATCGAGGGGTTTTGGGACACCCTATGAGTGAATACGGCTACGTCCGCGTATCGGCTCGCGACCAGTGCACGAAAAGACAGGTTGACGAGCTTGAGGGTGATTCGCCGGGACTGCGAATGTACAGCGACGTCGCGAGTGGCGCGGACGAGTCGCGGCCCGGCCTGTCGAAGCTGATGGAAACGGTTCAGACCGGCGACACCATTATCGTCGTCAGCCTCGACCGCCTCGGACGAACGCTGGCCGATCTCATCTCACGCATCGACACGCTGCATGAGAACGGCATCGGGTTCCGTTCCCTTCGGGAAAGGATCGACACCACGTCGTCGACGGGCAGGTTGATCCCCCACGTTTTCGCCGCGCTCGCGCAGTTCGAACGGGAACGTATGCTGGAGCGGACCCAAGCCGGCCTCGCCGCCGCGCGCGCGGCCGGGCGACTTGGCGGGCGTCCGCGCAAGACGAACGAAGAGATGATCGCCAAAGCCAATCGTCTGAT
>JBGTJY010000629.1:0-1712 GCA_041744855.1 Candidatus Hydrogenedentales bacterium | reverse complement strand
GTTCCGCCAAACTGATAACGAATCGCATTGGGATAAATACTGTGCAGCAGCGGGGCATGCAGCCCCTTTGTATATTCGTCGCCGAAGAGCAGATTGGAAACGACATCCGACGACGAATAGAACCCGATTACCTGGCAGTTGCCGGCATCGGCGACCATTGTTCGAATCTGCGCGGCGGAGGCGTTGAAGACGCGCCGCTTCTCGGTCCACAACGAGATCGTCCGCCAGCTTGGATACAAACTCACGATGACAAGCGCGGCAACCGCCAACCGCGCAAAGCGGCCGCCGTGGGCAAGGACAAGCGAAATTCCAAAAGCAACCGCCGCGAAACTTGGAATTAGATAGCGGGCGCCGGGATGCTTTAGAACAACCGCGAATTGGGCCATGCAGCAGAGGCCGGCCACCATCAGCGGCATCCGAATTTTGGGGAGTAAGATTGCAAAAACGAAAAGGGCCACAATCCAAACGGGAAGATACATTTCCCTCGTGAGAATCCTCTGAGCCGCGTCAACCAACTCCGGCCCCGTTGGCATACCGGCTTCTCCGCCCCCATACAGTCCTCTATGGGTGAGAAGCGCTTTCAACCACAAGCCGAAGAGCGGGAGCCTTCCGGCGATCGGCAGAATGAACACAAACGCGGCCACAGCGGCGGCGGCGGCGAAGCGCAGCCGGGTGCGCCAGGTTGGGAGGAGAAACGCCATTACCACCAACGGGAAAAACGTAATTTTTGCGGTTACGCCGGCGGCAAAGGCGATGCCCGCGGTGAGAGCCCATCGATTGGCGTCAATTTCGCGACTAGTCGCCTTGGCGTGTGCGAGTTCGAAGAACGGAAGCATGAAGAGAATTGAACAGATCATCAACAACGGTTCCGGCGTAACCCGGGCGAGGGACACAATCGTCGCCGGGAACAGGAAGACGACGCCTTGCAACGCGACGGCCGCGGGCAGGGAGCCCGTCACGTTAAAGACGCGCCGGCCTGCGTAGAATAGGGTTCCAACCAGCAAGCCGAGAAGGATCAATTTTGCGAAATGCAGGTATCGTTCCGGATCGCGGACTACATCCTCAATCACCGACCGGCAATCGCCGGTAAGACAAGACGCGGCATGCCGCACTACGAAAACCGCGGCGAGCAGCGCCTGTAGCGGTGTTCCAGGGTGGTCGATATGAATCGGCGAACTCAGAGCGATAATGTTTAGCGCATTGAGCGCGTAGACATATTCGGGGTCGGAGTTCTCGCCGACATAGTATGGCCCCTGCGTTGCCGAAGCCCACAAGGCGGCGAATGCGACAAGCAACGGAACAGCCGCCAAAATGATTCGATAGTTAGGCATCGATTTTCTCAAGCTCAATTTCGACGAAGCTGCCGAACTGTGGCGACAGCCGAATAAGAAAGCGGTCAACCGCCGTCAAAAGCGGCCAAGTGCCGGGCGGAATTAACGTCCAATTCTTCAAGCCGCCGGCGAGCCAAAATCGCAGCGGCGTGTGCGGCCGGTAGTGCCTGATTCGCAGACGCGGAAAAAGCCTCCGGAAGCGCTCCGTGTCCCGCTGAAAGACGATCCAGGCCAGCGCGCCGTTCGCGCCGCTTAGCGGTCCGCCGACCGAGAAGGCCCACTCCGCCGCTTTCGGCCGGAACGGCTCATGATGAATGTATCGCAACACCCATTTGCTGATCCAGCCAAGGTGCTGATCCTGAATCAAGACTCGACCTCCCG
>JBGTJY010000628.1:0-2017 GCA_041744855.1 Candidatus Hydrogenedentales bacterium | reverse complement strand
CCCCGTACCTGTGGCAGCGCGGCATCGCGCAGTACTACGCCGGCAAGTTTCGCGAATGCCGGGACATGTTCCTCTCGCATCGCGCGGTGAATCCGGACGATGTGGAGAATGCGGCGTGGCATTTCCTTTGTGTGGCGCGGGCGGAATCGCCTGACGCGGCCCTCACGCAGCTGCTGCCGGTCGGCCCCGACGCACGCCGGCCGATGCGTGAGGTCTACCAGATGTTCCAGGGACGCATGACGCCGGCGCAAGTCATGAAGGCGGCGGGAGCGGATCCCTCGGCGCAGTTCTTCGCGCGCCTCTACATCGGGTTATATCTCGAGGCCACCGGCGATCGAGAGCGCGGCCGCGCGCAGATCGAGATTGCCGCTGCAGATCGTTTCGCACGCGTCGGCGGCTACATGCACGACGTCGCCCGCGTCCACCTGTTGCCTAAGTAAATCGCCCGCCCGCTTCCGCGGCCTTGCCCGGCAGTCCATGCGTGTGGCGCGCGTAGGCGCGGCTTCTGCGGACCATCGTTAGCGTTTCACGAATCGCAGGTCCCAGACGCGGTCCTGGTTGATACCCAGGGCGTCGACGGCTCCCGAGGCGTTCCTAAGGAATGTGACGGTTCCGATCGATCCGCGGAACGTGTCAGCGGCGATGGCGGTGAGCGTGATCACGGTGTCAGGGCGCCGCTTGAGCACGAGAGCGCCATCTTCAACCGTCGCAACCAGCATCGTCTCGGCTTCATCGCTCCAGTAGCTGCCGCTTAGCGTGCTGAGCTGCGCGGCGGATGGAGGCGGGGTCAGAGGCGCGGGCGGCCCAGCCGCGGCCGCTGGCGAAGGGGGGGGCTTCAAGCGATCGCCGAGGTAAATGTCGGAGATCTGGTTCGCTGAGCGCGTCGCGTCGCCATTGGAGCCGTTGCATAGCACCGCGACGGAGGTGCGCGATTCAGGAAACCGGTTGAGATGCGCGCGGTAGCCGGCGGTCGATCCGCTGTGGTTGATGTTCGAGACGCCACGGTAGCTGTGCACAAACAGGCCAAGACCATATTCGAGTGGCTTGCCGTCATTGAACTGACCCGCAACGGCCATTTCGCTCACCAGTTTGACGGTCCCAACCTTCGGGTTCACGAGGTTCTCGTTCCAGAGCAGCAGGTCTCCGACCGTGGTCAGCAGTCCACCATTGCCGTGCACGTTCTCGAACGGCATCTCGATGTGATACTCGCCACCCTGCTGCGAATATGCGATCGCGCGGCCTTTGACGATGCGCGTGTGATCGTCGCGCCATGAGGTCCGCGTCATGCCCAGCGGAACGAAGATGCGCTGCTTTGAAAACTCCGCGAACGACACCCCGCTGACGCGCGACACGATGATGGCGGCCAGGTTGAATCCGGTATTGCTGTACGACCACTTCGTTCCGGGTGCGAAGTTGAGGCTCTTCTGGCGCGACATGATGTCGAGCACGTGCGCATGAGTGTATTCGCGCGTCGTGCGCGGTGCGCCGGCAATGCCCGCGACGCTGCCCCAGTCGCGCAGGCCACTGGTGTGGTTCAGCATGTGGCGAATCGTCAGCGGCACGTTGTAATCGGGCAGCTCTGGAATGTACTTGCGGACCGGATCGTCGAGTGAGAGTTTGCCGTCGCCGGCAAGCAATTGCACTGCGAATGCGGTGAACTGTTTCGCGACCGACCCGGATTCGAAGATCGTTTCGGGCGTGTTGCGGATGTCGTGTTCCAGATCCGCCATGCCGTACGCCTTGAGCAGGACCGGCTTGCCCCCCACCGCGACACCCACGGCGCATCCCGGAGTCGACGAGGTCCACTTTGAAAACATCTGGTCGACTGCCGTCGCCGCGCTCGCGGGCGCCGCCGTTGCCAACGGCTGTGCGCGCGGCGTGCCCGACAGCGCGAGGACCACGACTACCGCGACGAGGAAGACTCGGATCATGGGCGCATGCTACACCCTCCGCGCGCGGCCCGCCCGCCTGGATGGCCGGGCGTGACCGACTCGAAAAACGCGGACGCGGTTCCATC
>JBGTJY010000627.1:0-3788 GCA_041744855.1 Candidatus Hydrogenedentales bacterium | reverse complement strand
CGCATCAATGAGAGTGGCGGCGATGCGGGCTAGGCGCCGTTCGGCTGTAAGTCCGCTACGCCTTCGTGTAACCGCACCCACTGATGCGCCCGGCGCGCCAAATCCAAATCGTGCGTGACGAGCACCAGCGTCAACCCGCGCGACGCGCTCAGCTCGAACAACAAGTCGATAATGCCCTTGCCCGTGTTTTCGTCGAGGTTTCCGGTCGGTTCGTCGGCAAGCACTACGCTTGGCTCGTTGAACAACGCCCGCGCGATCGCCACGCGCTGCTGCTCGCCGCCGCTCAGTTGCGAGGGCTTATGCGTCATGCGCTCGCTGAGGCCGACGATCTGAAGTAGTTCCCGCGCGCGCGCCGTGCATTGGCGCCGCGATTTGCCGCCCGCGAGCGCCGGCATCATCACGTTTTCGAGCGCGGTGAATTCTTGCAGGAGATGGTAGAACTGAAAGACGAATCCGATCTCCTGGTTCCGCACGCGGTTAATCGCGGCGGCGTTCATGCTCGTTAGGAGTTTGTCCTGAAAAAAAATCTCACCGGCTGTCGGCCGATCGAGCGTGCCCATCAGCTGGAGCAACGTGCTCTTGCCCGCGCCCGACGCGCCGGAAATCGCGAGGACGCGGTCGCTCTCGACGCGCAAATCGACCCCACGTAAGACGTGCAATTCGCGCGTGCCGTCGTGAAAAACTTTCGTGACGCCGCGGCATTCGAGCACGGTGGTCATATCGCGCGTGCCCCGGGGCGTTGGGCGAGGGGCGCTTCCCGAAGCGCCCCTACGTGTGGGCAACTGCTCGTGTCGATCGTGAGCTTAGTCATACCGCAATGCATCCACGGGCTGGAGCCGCGCTGCGCTCCAGGCGGGGTAGAGCGTGGAAATGAAACTCAGCACTACGGCGGAGATTGTGATCGTGACGACGTCCGACTGCACGACCTTCACGGGAATCTGATCGAAATAGTAAATCTGTTGATTGAACAGATCGATGCGGAAAATAAATGCGAGAAACTCCGCGACGGGATTCAAGTTGTAGGCGAGAATTATTCCGAATAGGACGCCGAAAAATGTTCCGCTGAGGCCAATGATGAGACCTTCCATCATGAACAGCCGCAGAATCGTCGCGCTGCTCGCGCCGATGGTGCGCAGGATGCCGATGTCGCGTTGTTTCTCCATGACCATCATGATGAGCGTGCTCGTGATGTTGAACGCGGCGACGAGCACGATGAATACGAGGATGATGAACATCGCGAGTTTTTCCTGGCGCAACGCTTCGAAAAACGCAAGCTGGTTCTCGTGCCACGTGACCACGCGATAGCCCGTCGCATCTCCGATTTTTCGGGCGAACTCGTCGGCCTTGAACGGGTCTGCGATGTTGCAGTGAATGCCGTCCACGCCCTCACGACCCGTCAGCAGTTGGGCCGTCTTGATATCGACCCAGCCGTAGACGAGGTCCCACTCGGACATTTTGGCGTGTGAAATACCGCTCACGCGCAGCACCAATTGGTCCGCGCGTTTCACGCCGTACGGGGTCACTTTGTCTTTCTTGGTGAATACGCCGATGCGATCGCCGAGCGTGACGCCCAGCGTGTCCGCGAGACCGTAGCCCAGCACGACCTCTTTGAAGCCCGGCATTTCCCCGGCGCCGTGACGGCGTCCGCCCTCGATCGTCAGGTTCGCCGCGAGATCGGTCACTTCGACTTCGAGCTCGGGATCGATGCCGATGAGAAATGCGCCCGTCGAGACTGTGCCCACTTTGCGGCCCGATTTGTTTTCGAGCAAGGCCTGAATCTGAATGACGGGGCCCGACGCGATGATCTCCGGACACGCGGCTTCGACGTCGGCAATCACGGCGTTGTAATCCGGAAACGAATAGCCGCGCCAATCGAGCACGGTAAAATCCGCGCGGTTGCCGATGATCGTGTTGCGCAGCGCCTCGTTGAATCCTGTCATGACGCTCATGACGATGATGAGCGTCATCACGCCTACGCTTACGCCCGCGATCGAAATGATCGTGATGAGGCTGATGAAACGGTTTTTGCGTTTGCCCCGGAGGTAACGGAACGCGACGAAGGACTCAAAGCGCATCGTGTGCGCTCAGGTGACCGTGCGCAGTTGGGGAAACAGGATCACGTCGCGGATCGAGGCGGAATCGGTCAGCAGCATGGCGAGCCGATCGATGCCGATGCCGAGACCCGCAGTCGGCGGCATGCCGATTTCGAGCGCGGTGAGATAGTCCTCATCCAGGCGCTGCGCCTCTTCGTCGCCCTTTTCGCGCAGTTCGAGTTGCGCCATGAAGCGCTCGCGCTGATCGATGGGATCGTTCAACTCCGAAAACGCGTTGCACAATTCGAGCCGCCCGATGAAAAACTGAAAGCGCTCGGTAAGATTGGGATTGTCGCGCTTCTTCTTTGCGAGCGGTGAAATCTCGATTGGATAGTCATAGAGAATCGTTGGTTGCACGAGCTTGGGCTGCACTCGTTCCTTCAGCACTTCGTCCACGATTTTTCCGTATCCCAGTTGCGGTCCGACGTTGATGCCGATCCCGGCGGCCAACCGCGCTGCGGTGTCGCGGTCGCCCGTTTGTTCGAGATCGACGCCTGCATATTCGCGAATCGCGCCGAACAGCGTCAGCCGCTGAAAGGGCTTTTCGGCGTCGATCGCTTCCTCCTGGTATGTGAAGCGAAGTCCCCCGGTCACCGCCTGAATCGCGGCGCGGAAGAGTTGTTCGGTCTCTTCCATCAATCCCATGTAATCCTGGTAGGCCGTATAGAGTTCCAGCATGGTGAATTCGGGATTGTGCCGCGTGCTGACACCTTCGTTCCGGAAATTTCGATTAATCTCGAAGACTTTGTCGAATCCACCGACGATCAGGCGCTTGAGGTACAGCTCCGGCGCGACGCGCAAATACAAGTCGCGATCATAGGTGTTGTGATGCGTGATGAACGGACGCGCCGTCGCGCCCCCGGGGATCGGGTGCAGCATCGGCGTTTCGACCTCTAGGTAGCCGGCGGCGACGAGGAATTCGCGCATCGAGGCAATCAGCGTGACGCGTTTGCGAAACACGTCGAGCACTTCGGGATTCGCGACCATGTCGAGGTATCGTTGCCGATACCGCGTCTCGACGTCGGTGAGGCCGTGGAATTTCTCCGGCAACGGCCGCATGGACTTCGTGAGGATTTCGTAGGAATCGGCGAAGACGGTGATTTCGCCCGTGCGCGTGCGCTTGACGTGTCCATGCACGCCGAGGAAGTCGCCGAGGTCGAGGTCTTTCAATGTTGTGTACGCATCCTCGCCGATGGCGTCGCGCTTTAGGAAGAGCTGGATGCGGCCGCTTTCGTCGCGGATATCGGCGAACGAAACTTTGCCCTGATCGCGAAAGGCTACCATGCGCCCGGCGACCGAGACGCCGATGTCTATCGTGGCGGGGTCCTGCGCGGAGGCCTCGGCGGTTTCATATGCGGCGCGGGCCTCGCCGATCGTGCAGGTGCGCTCGAACGCGTACTTGAACGGGTTATCGCCGCGCGCGCGGATGCGGGCGATTTTGTCGAGGCGGTGCTGCCTGAGCGTGTCTTCGGATTGTGTAGTTGTGTCGTCCATGTCTTGAAGCAGAGCTTCTCTTTCAATTGCGTTCCCGAATAGAAATTCGGGAACGAGGTCTAGTAGTCAAGTGCGTTCCCGAATAGAAATTCGGGAACGAGGTCTAGTAGTCAAGTGCGTTCCCGAATAGAAATTCGGGAACGAGGTCTAGTAGTCAAGTGCGTTCCCAAATAGAAATTTGGGAACGAGGTTTATTTTGGG
>JBGTJY010000626.1:0-5166 GCA_041744855.1 Candidatus Hydrogenedentales bacterium | reverse complement strand
GTGTCGAAACGAGTGCGGCGCCCATCGATGCGATCGGTTTTACGCACCAAACCCGAGGGACCGATACGACAGCTTAGCCGAAGAGAATCGCCTTGACTTGCTTGGCCGCGTCGGGATTCTGCTGGAGAAGCGCTTGAAATCGGGCGCCCACTTCATATCCGCTCATCTCCAAATCGGGCTTGGAAGCGGAACCCCATCGGTTCGTGTAAACATCGATCGTCACGCCGAAATAGGGAAACGGCTCCAAAACCCGCAGGTTCTTGATCGCCGGGGATAACAGCTCGAATTCCCGCTTGGTCGACTGCCGGCGCGCCCCATGAAATTCTCGTCCACAGAGAAACAATCGCCCCCAACCGGCGCAAAACGGAACGAAGTCGTTATTTTCGCCCAGAAACGCCGACAGCGCTTGCGAAACCGACGGCCATTCGATATTCCACACATCATCGATCGCAATCACACCACCCTGCATGACAATTCGCGCAGCCAATCGCAAATCCAGAAGCGTTCCCTCAAAACTATGGTCGCCGTCAACGCTGATGTACTTGAGCGGCTGCCATTCCTTTATCAGCGCTTCGTCTCGTTCAATTGCTTCTGAAGTCTTGCGGTAAATTCGCAGATGGTTCGTATCTCCAAAAACGCGGCGCCAATTCTCCGTCAGCGCCTTCTCGTCGCCGATCCCGCCATACTGAAGCGTCGCGCTGTCGCCAATGTCGCCAAACGGATCGACGACATAAAAAATCTCGCCCTCGCGCGAAAAACATGCCGCGGGAATGGCACTCCGGCCATGAAAAGTCCCTATTTCCAGACTGTTTCCGGCCAGATTGTCCGCATTCAAGCCCCGCAATACCGCCGCGATAAGCGAGGCGCATTCCAGGCGCATCGGTCCCTTGATCGAGCCTTCGTTCTCCAGGTACATCTGGAACGGATCGCGCGATGCAATCGAATCCCCGGCGCCCGCGGACTTCGCTTTCTCACCCCGAAGATATCTAAACATATCTGATATTTCAACCACTTGTCATATCCTAACCACGGATTGTGTATCGGTAGCGTCTAAGTATACAATCGCTCCAGGGCATGCACAAACGCTGCAAAGGTTTTTTGGGAAAGCGATACAGAGAGTTTAGATCAGGGAGAGTGCTTCGTTAATGCAGGATGCAAATCTCTCAACGCCGCTCCGTTGCGCCGTCTTTTGCACGATGCCGCGCAATTCGTACTCCGGGGGGCGATATCATGCCCTGATGCTCGCAGAAGCCCTCGCCAATGGCGGGCATGAAGTCTGCCTCGTGACGAATTGCGTGCCATCTTTCTATCGCGACGTGTCCTGTTATCCACGGCACCATGCGTTGAACGTAGTGATCACGAGGGACTTTCACGCCGGTCTGCCCGAGGGCAAGTTCGACATCGTCGTAGTCGTGCCCGGGTCCACGATGACCAACGATTTTTTCTACGGTTGCCGCATTTTCGCCCGTGAAAGGGGCGCCCAGATCGTCTTCCTCAATTTCGAGTCGGGGAATTGGTTCAACCATCTCGCGCCAAAACCACGCCCATTGAAACAATGGGACAAGTGGAAACAAATGTGCCGCCACGCAAACGTCATTCTATCTTCCGCGGAAGAGAGCACTCGCTGGGCGCGAGATTTCTATACCGATTGCCCGCCCGACACCGTCTTCGCCTCGTGTCATCCTGCAATCAACACGCTTGCTGCCGATAGCGTGCCCGAAGTTCCCCGCGAGAACCGGCTCGTCATCTTCGTGCGATTCATCATGGGCGAACATAAGGGCTGCGAACAGTTGGCCCAGATTTTCTGCGAGTCCATGCGCGGCCACACGCTGGTCCTGCTTATGGGGGCTGGAGATATGGATACCGGCGCATTCAACACCTTGCAGGCAAAGGCGCAGGAATATGGCATCTCGCTCGACATCAAACACCGGCTTACCGATCGGGAGAAATTTCTCGAGATCAAACGCGCGAAGGCAATGCTATTCCCGTCCTACTTCGAAGGTTACGGTTACCCGCCCATCGAAGCGCAATACTGCAATACGCCTTGTATCGCGTTCGATTTGCCCGTCCTGCGTGAAACCAGCGGTGACAATCTCCACTATGCCCGCCACGGAGACTGGGACGATTTCCGGCGCCAGCTTACCCGCTTCCTCGACGGTGATGTCCATACGCCGCCCACGCAGGAGCAAATCCGGCCCATTGCAACCCTAGACGCGATGACCGAAAACTTGAACGCAATTCTGCTCCCACTGGTCAAAAATCAAACCACCGGAGCCAACGCCCGCGCCCCTAAGGCCCGCGCCTTGCGCGCCAGAAGTTACGCCTACCGGTTGATCCACCGCCGCGCACTCCGGCAGAGGATGGAAAACAAAGCCCGTGACATCCTCCGGCGCGTGCGCACACTCATCGTCGGCTTACGGACTCATCACCGCCACGGCGCCGTCTGCTACTACCCGCCGTTCGAATCCCAGGCGGATCTCACCAATCACTACTGGCGCGCATGTTGGTATCTGCCCAAAGTCGAAAAATGGTGTGACCATGTGCTGATGTTCCAACAGTACGGCCGTCCAGACGCTGTAGCCGCCCAGCGCCCCGAGTACATGGCCCCAGCCCCTTCGCCAACGGATCACATACAAATCCGCAAAGGCGGTACCTTCGCTACGTTACGCGCGATGTTGAAATGTTCGCTAGTCCTCGATTGGAAAGGAGGCAAACAGAGCTGGCTGCTCAGACTGTTGGCGCTCGCCGGCATCAAGGTCGTCAACGTCGCCACCGAGGACCTTCAGGGCAAAGAGTACGGCAGTTACTGCTCGCTTATTTGGAAATGCCTGCTGCCGAACAATCAGCGCCAGCTAATCCTCGGAGATAGCAGACGCCGATTTGAAACAATCGCGCGCCGCATTCGTACGGAAAATCCCGAAAACGTCTGTGTGTTTGGCACCGGACCCTCTCTCGAACGCGCGTTCGAATACGACTGCCGCGGCAGCCTGAACATCGTGTGCAACAGCATCGTGCAAAACGACGGGCTCTTGGACCACACGAATCCCACCTTCGCCTGCGCCGGAGACGTCGTCAGTCACTTGGGAATCTCCGCGTACGCTCATCAATTTCGGGCCGATCTCATTCGAGTCCTCCAACAACGTGAGATGTATTTCGTCAGTACGGCCGCCCACGGTTCGATCCTGCTCTGGCACTATCCTGAGCTCGCCAAAAAACTGATCCTCATCGACCAGACCACCGCCGAACCGAACTTCGATCTGCTCACCCAATTCGCGGCGCCGCAGCTCGACAGCGTCCTCAATGTCCTCATGCTGCCCATGGCCGCCACCTTCGCCAAGAAAATTTGGCTGCTCGGAATCGACGGCAAGAGTCCTGAGCCGAAGAAAAATGAAGACTTCTGGACCCACGCGCAAGGCGCTCAATACTTCGACCTCGTGGACACCGGGCACCAATGTCATCCGACGTTCGACGCGCATCGGCAAGCCAGCACGTACGTCCGCTACTTACGTTCGACCGAAGAAACCTTGAGGCTCGGCGAGCTTAATCACGGCATCGAGTATCGGTCCTTGTGTCCGTCGCATATTCCCCCCGTCAACGAGCGGGCCGTCCCGCCCCACGCGATCGTCGCCGCCGCGTTAAGTCCGCCCTATGCGCTCGCGGACCTCGCCGCCCTGAGCCCCAGCAGGACCTGGCTCACCTATTTGCCGGCGCCGAAACCGAAGACCAACGGGAATCTGCCGCCTCGCCTGGGCATCAGCACCTGCCGCCTCACGCCCGAACGCATTCTGCACGTTCGCGGATGGGCCTTGGCCGAGCAACCCGTCGATCAGGTCCTCATACTTCTCGGCGATACGCCGCTCGGCACCGCAAACCTCAAGCTCCGCCGCGATGACGTCGCCGCCGCGAATCCCAAGTACGAAGAGGACAAGCCCGGCTTCGAGTTTTACATGCGGCTCGACCGCTCACCCGCCGACCTCGATACCGTGCAGGTACAGGCCTATTCTCGCGACGTCCTCGTGATTGCACAGGAGCAGAAAGTCAAAGTATTCGCGGATTAGTCATCGATTCCACCTGGTCAAAACCATCAACCCGACGGTTGCGCATCCCCTTGCCCCATTGAACCGCCCGCGACCGGACGGTGTTCAACTGAATCGAACGGGGACTTTCGCGTTTCGACTCCCATCGAGTAGAATCCGTCTTACTTTTTTCCTCAAGTTCATACCGAAGGAGCGCGACCCATGAGCCGATTCAAGATCACACTCGCGGCCCTGTTCGCCGCATCGTTGCTATCACCGGCGATAGCTTCGGCGCAGGAAAAAAAGATCGAAGAAGAGCTCCACATCCACCGCTACAAAATGCAGGGCACGGCCCCCTACGACGCGTTCGTCTACAACAATCGCGTGCCCGACAAGCCCGGCGCCGAAGAGACGCCCCAAGTCTTCGCGGGCCGAATCCTGGGCAACATCGCCAACGTCGAAGGACGCATCCTCGTCAAAGTTCCGCCGGGATGGGAACGCCCGGCCTACGATGGTTTCAAGCTCTTTATGGCGACCGGCGCCGAAGGGGGAAAAGCCGGCAACTGTGTCGCGTGCCACGTGCCTCCGACATTCGGCGACGCCAAGGATCACCAGACTCCCGGCGGCAATTCGGTCATGACGCCGAGCCTGCGCAACCTGAGCACGTCCGCGCCCTATTTCGCGGACGACTCCGCCAAGAGCCTCGAAGACGCCGTCCGCGCGAAGATGCAAATCGCGACGGACACCAAAAAGGCCGGCGAAGCGACCGATGTCGAATATCAGAAAATCAACATCACCGAAGAGGACATCGCCAACCTGGTCGCCTTCCTCAAACAGCTCGACGAAGTTGAAAAAGATCAGTTCCGCCCGCTCATCCTCGATTCGACGATCCTCGACACGGCATACCTCTGGGAAGACGAATAAGCCCAGACCCTGCCAGTCCATCACAGCGCGCGAGTCTCACGGTTCGCGCGCTACATTTTTTCACACCATCCCCACCCAATCCTGCGGCCTCAAATAAAACTCCGTCAGTTCCGCCTCTGGCGTCCCCGGCTCCGCCTTCCAGTCATAGCGCCAATGCGCCGCCGCCGGCAGCGACATCAGTATCGATTCCGTCCGCCCGCCCGATTGCAGACCAAACAAAGTCCCG
>JBGTJY010000625.1:0-5446 GCA_041744855.1 Candidatus Hydrogenedentales bacterium | reverse complement strand
CGCGGCCGTTTCGCCATCAACACAGTTGCGCACGTCGGGCCGCGTGATAGTGACCGTCGTAATCGCGCCCTTCCGCTCGACCCGCACCTTCGCGCTCATGTTTTCGCTCCACCCCGCATCTCACTCTCCGCGATACTTCGTTCTCTTTCTCGTTCTCGTTCTCGATCGATCCTTGTGCGCTAAGACGAAAGCTCAACGAACTCCGTAGTCACCACCCCCGCCTCCGCGCGAATCAGCCGATACCCCTTCGCAGTCGTCCCGTCGAAATTCTCCGTCTGCGTCGAGCACGCCGCCGTCGTCGTGAACGTCACGCCGTCCCGTTCCTCGACTTGATTGCCGTGATAATGCCCCGCCGCAACGAGGCGCAAATCGTGTCCCGCGAAAATGCCGAGCACTTCATCGGCGTTCACCACGCGATATTGCGCGCTGTTCGGATTGAATGGGTGATGCGTGAACAACGCGATGGGGCGTTGTCCCGCGCCGCCCAATTTCGACTGTAGCCATTCAATTTGATCGGGCAAGATGCTCACGTCGATCCCATCGCCTTCATTCGAATCGATGCCGAGCAGTAACCACCCGTGCGATTCGTGGTCCCAATTTTTCCAGTTGAACACCGCGTTGAAATTCGCGTACGGCTTGCCGACGCCCGGCTCCAAATCGTGATTGCCCGGCAGGACGTAGTACGGCTTCTCGAGCCGGTCCAACGCCATTTTCGCGAGCGTCAATTGATTCAGCGTGCCGTCATTCGCCATATCGCCCAGCACGATGCTCAAGTCCACTTCGCGGTTCGCATTGATTGACGAAACGGCGACATTCAGCAACGAAGCGCTCGCCGCGTCCGTAATGTGAGAATCCCCAATCGCCGCGATCACCAACGCCGGTGTCCCTCCGTCGTCGCCGATCAACTTCTTCGGATTCATCCGCGCGCACGACGCGAGTCCCATTCCAGCAGCCATCCCCAAAAACGCCCGCCGATCCACCACGCGCATCATTCTCTCCTCGTTGGTCCCGCCTTCAAGCATTACGCCTACACGTCCACGCCCAACCGCTTCAGTGCCGCCGTGGCAGCCCGGTCCGCGGAGACGACGCAATCGTTCAATGAAACCCCGCGATATCCGTTGCCGGCAAACCATAACCCGGCGCGCGCCGATTCGCAATTCTCGACCGCGCGCAGGACGTCGGCATGCCGCATTCCATATTGCGGAATTCCCCCCGAGTGACGAAACAAATGGGTCATCGCAGGCTTGTCGCGAATACCGAGAATCGGATTCAGGTCGCGTTGTGTCTGTGCGGTCAGATCGCCGTCGCTGAGAGCAAGCGCCTTCGGGTCGCGCATCCCCCCGTACAGGGTGCGCAAAAAGACGAAGTCCTTCGGTGCACTGTCGAGAAATAAACTCGAAGTCCAGATACACCCCAGCGCCCGCTGGGTCTCGTTCGGCAGCACCAGAAATCCGAAACCATTCATGTCATGGCGGACCGACTCGCGGGGGTAGGCCGTGCACACCACGGCCACCGGCGCATGTTCGATGGATTGCAACGCGGTCGACAGCGCATGGTCGATCGATGTTAGCAGGGGAGCGGCGCGTTTGACCGGCAGCGCGACAATCAGATTCTCCGCGCGCACTTCGCCGCCCCCGGTCGACATCACGCGGTATCCGCCCTCCGTGGTTTCGATTGCCTCCACGTCGAACCCCGTTTGCATCGATGCGCCCAACGCTTCCGCGGCGCGTTCCGTCAATCGCCCAATGCCGGTGCGGAACGAGGTCAACGTCCCGCGCAACCCGACCGCCTTGTCGCCGCCCTCTTTGCGCAGCGCATTCATCGCCTTCAACAGACTGCCGTATTTGCGTTCGAGTTCCACCATGCGTGGAAAGCAGTGCGCCATCGACAGCCGCTTCGGGTCGCCCGCGAAGACGCCCGTCACCAATGCGCTCACGAGCGTATCCGCGACTTCCCGCCCAACGCGCCGCGCCGCGAAGTCCCACACGGACTCCGGCGCATCGTCGCGTTTCGGCGGCACGAATGGTTCCTGCATGAGCCGCGCCTTCGCGCCGAACGTCAAAACCGGCGACAAGAAAAAGCCCGGCGGCGGGTCGATTTCGCCAAGGCGGCCGCGCTTAAGCAGAAATCGCCGCGCCGCCGCTTTGTTGGCGCGTTGGAGCTCGCTGGAAATCCCGAGCGCGTCGATCCACTCCAGCATCCGCGGCTCTTTGTCGACAAACCCATTCGGCCCGGCGTCGCACACGAAACCGTCGATCACGTCAGTCCTGACGTACCCGCCCGCCCGCGCGGACGCCTCCAGCACGACGACCGCGTCGACACCCAGGTCGCGTCGCAACCGATGCGCGGCATATAGCCCAGTAATCCCGCCGCCGAGCACCGCAACTTGCGCGTGGATCATGGGCCGAAGAATCCCAGACTCATACGCCCACCGGTTCGAGATTGACCTCTCATCTAAGGAATTTCGGGAGTGGCGGGCGGCACTGTCCGTTCGAGCGTCGCAATTAACTCCGCCAAATGTTTTTCGAAAACGGCCCAAATCTTGGGCAATTCGATTCGCGGATAGTCGTGGACGAGCCGGTGCCGCAAGCCAATAATGTTGTCCCAGGGAATTTCCCGTAGCTCCGCTCGACGTTCGGGAGAGACTTTCCCGGCCGCTTCTCCGATAATCTGCAACGCACGCATCGTAGCCAGTTGCAGCGTCACGTCGCTCTGAAATGACTCAAACGTAATGCCTTCATTCATCTCGCGGACCGTTCTGGCGTAGATCAACATATCGAGAAGATACGCATCATCCTTCCACATAGACAGTCCGCGCCGATTGCAAAATGTGTTCGCGGCGAATGTAGTTCTCGCTGTTTTCAACCGCCCGCTTGTCGACAACGTCTACGTCGCGTCCCAGGAGTTCCGTTAGCGCCTCTTCCAATTCGGTGAACTTGCTCAACCATGGACCACAATCGTCGTTTTCGAAAACAACCAAAAAATCGACATCGCTATCCGGGCCGAAATCTTCTCTCAACGCGGAACCAAAAACCGCAAGCTCCGCAACGCCAAAACGACGACAGATTTCCCCGATAGCCTTATCCGGCAATTCAAAGTTGGCAATCGTCATCAGTCGCTCCGTTCACCTTAGCTCCGCGATCCTCCGCGTCTCTACGATTAATCCCGCCTCTCAATTCGACAAGAACCCCGGCGCATGGTCCGCGGCCGTCGGATACTCGAATTTGAACGGCTTTTCCTCCGGCCACACCTTCACCTCGGTCGTGAACTTAAACGGCGCAGCGATCTCGCTCTTGTACGTCAGCTCGACAAAGTACGCCGTCCAACCCGCGGCCGGCGGCGTGATCTTCCCGACGTACACGCCCCGATCGAGCGCCGGCAACACCGTGCTCGTGTAGATATTCTCGCCCGCAGCCGCCGTCTGGAAATTGCGGATTTCTGGATTCGTCGCCTGCCATAGCCGCACCTCGATCGGCTCCTCCATCGTGAGCACGCGTATCGACCCGTCGGACTGCACGTCCCACGTGTAGCGCGGACGCGGCACGTTGTTCACGATCGAGTGGTACCAGCTCAGCAGGCTATCCGAAACGTCGCTGCCGTCGAGGCCGTGTTCTGCGTTCGGCACGTAACGCAGATACTTCTCGCCGATCAACTCGTCCCAATAGAACTGCGACGAATCGGGAATGAAGAACTGATCCTGCGTCGCGTTGATGATGTACTTCGGCATCGTCAGGCGCTTGCGATATTCAAATGGCTCTTCGATGCGCATCAGGCTCGCGTATTCCGGCGAACCGGTCCAGGCCATGATGTTCTCGCGCATGTAATCGCCCACCGCCGGCGCATACTTCCCGTAGACCTCGAAGTGATGAATGAACGACGGAACGATATTCAGCAGATCGATCACGATCGGCGCAATCGCAATCACACGGTTATCGACCGCCGCCGTGGTCCAGGTCGTCCACCCGCGCTTCGATCCGCCGGATACGACGAATTTGTCGACCTCGACGTAGCCGCCCTCGCCGCTCGCGCAGAACGACGTCATCGTGTCCATCGCGCGCACGGCCGCTTTCGTCATCGGCAGGCGCAAGGGCCAGCGCTCGTCGCCCGTCCGCATGAATTTGTCCCACGTGTACGCGATGATCGCGTCCTCTTTGCGCGCGCGGCCGTCCTCTGGGAAAGTCAGCGGCTGGTTCGGCACTTGGTACAACGTCGCCGTCACCGTCCCCGTCGCTTTCGACAACGTGATCATGCGTTCGCCCACGTTCTCCGGCGCCGCGTCGTCATTGTCGCGCCCGCCGATAAACAGCATCCCGATATCGCTCGTCACGGTGTCGGGCCGCACGATCTCCAAGTGGTGTTCCCACAGCGACCGGTCCACTTCGGTGTCGGTCATCCACCGTTGCGAGACCATGTGCAGGATGTACCCGGTGTAACCGTCCCCGTCAATCGTCTTCAGGAGGTCATAGCGATACTCCGGATCGGTCGTCCGCACGTAACGGTCCAGCGCCGTCAGCTCGACGCCCGCGGAACTCTCCGTTTGCGTGACGGCGTCATTCGCCCACGCCGGCGCGCCGAACACCATCGCTACAACCGAAACGCTCAACAATTTCGCAGCCCGCATACACATCGCCCGATCTCCCTTTCTTAATCCCGTCCTAATATTTCGCATACATACTATACAATCGATAGCAGCGAATTCTCCGGAGCATCACGTGTCGCGCATCGTCTACGGCGTATCGGGCGAAGGCTCGGGACATTCCTCGCGCGCCCGCGTCATGGCGGAGCATCTTCGGTCCGAAGGGCATTCCGTCAAGATCGTCAGCTACGACCGCGGCTACAAGAACCTCCGTGACGATTTCGATTGCTTCGAAACGGCGGGGCTTCACATCGAAACGCGCGACAATCGGGTTTCCGTCCCCCGGACGGTCGCGAAGAACGTCGCGAAACTGCCGCAATTCGCCTGGAAAATTCGGCGACTGAAGCGCGAATTGTTCGACGAATTTCAGCCGCATTGCGTCATTACGGATTTTGAACCCACGACGGCGTACCTCGCGCTGCTGAAAGGTCTGCCGCTGATCACGCTCGACAATCAGCATCGCCTGCGGTACGTCGAATTCGATTGTCCACGCGAGCTGAAGCGCGACCGGCGGGTGACGCGGAACGTGATTCGGGCGATGGTTCCGCGGCCCGACGTCTCGCTGATTACGGCGCTCGTTCCCGGCGTGACCCGCAACGACCGGACGTTTGTCTTTCCGCCGATGGTCCGGCGCGAAGTCCGCCGCCTTACTCCCAGCCGCGGCAACCACGTGCTGGTCTATCTCACCAGCGGGTTTGAAACGCTGCTCGGCGTGCTGCGCGAATTTTCCCGCGAGCGATTTCTCGTGTACGGCTACGACCGCAGCGACGAAGACGGCCCGCTGACGTTTCGCCCGTTCAGCAAGGAAGG
>JBGTJY010000624.1:0-1783 GCA_041744855.1 Candidatus Hydrogenedentales bacterium | reverse complement strand
GATGGAACGACGCCTCGCCGTGACGCACGAGCGTGGCTTCGTCGTTCGTGCGTTGGCTATTCGAGGTGGCCGCAAAATGCAACGCCTCGAGTAGCGAGGTCTTGCCTTGGGCGTTATCGCCGCAGATGAGATTGACGCCGGGCTGAGGCTCGAACGTGACTTCGCGCAGGCACCGGAAATCCCGGCTGGTCAGTTGGATGAGGCGCATGCGCACATGATCGCGGAAGCCCGGGCGATTCGCTTTAGTTGCTGTCCGCGGTGGGCTTTGACACGGGCGGCTTTGACACCGGCGGCTTGGGCATCGGCGGCTTGGGCATCGGCGGCTTGGGCATCGGCTTGCGCGGCAACAGTTCGTCCCGCATCGCCGCGTGATAGACAAACGACGCCATGATGACGCTGGCCTGCATCAGGTCGTCGCGATGAACGCGATCGAACACGTCCATGTTCGAGTGGTGCGTGCGCGTGAAGTATTCAAGCGGGTCCTGGATGAACTGAAAGCCCGGCAGACCCACCGCGTCGAACGGCACATGATCGGTCGAGCTCGTGTTGCGCGAGCTGACCGTAGTCGCGCCCAAATCTTCAAAGGGCTTGAGCCACGCCTCGAAGATCGGTTTCGCGGCGAGATTCTCCTGCGCGTAAATGCCGCGAATTTTCCCGCTGCCATTATCGAGGTTGAAGTACGCGGCGAAATTCTGGTGCTCGCGCGTCGTCTTCAGCGGCCAGAGGTCTTTGCGGTATCGGCGCGGCAACGCGAGCTGTTCGGGGTCGGTATGCTCCGGGCGCGATGCGAAATGCTTCTCGACGTAGCCACGCGAACCCAACAGGCCTTGTTCCTCACCGGTCCACAACGCAATGCGAATCGTTCGGCGAGGCTTAATATCCAGCGCGTTTAGAATGCGTACGGCTTCCATCGAGACCGTTACGCCCGCCGCGTTGTCCGTCGCGCCCGTGCCCCCGTGCCACGAATCCAGGTGCCCGCCGAGCATGACGACCTCGTTCCGCCGCGAATTCCCTGGGATTTCTGCGATGACGTTGTAGCCCGTCGTGTCCTCTTCTTGAAAGCCCGCGACGACGTCGATCTCGAGCTCGACGGTGTGCTCGCGCTCAATTTCCCGCACGATGCGGTTGTAGTGTTCCGTCGCCAAGTTCAACCTGGGCGGCCCAGCATTCTCCCCTGGCTCGTAGGCGGGCTGCCCCATGACGCGCACGACGCCCGCGTCGCGAGAGCTCAGTTCGAGGATTGCGACGACGCCTTCCTCGACCAAAAAATTCGCCAGGGCCTTGCGGAATTTCATGCGCTTGAGCGCGTCGGCCCGCCAATCTTCCTCCGAGCGCTCGCCAGGAATCGGGAACTCCTCGAGCGTGCACAAATCGTCCTCGGACTGTCTTTTCAGAAAGGGCTCATCGTCGGTTCGCACATCGCGTGCATTATCAAGGAGCAGAATCTTTCCGCGCAATTTGCCCTTGTGTTCTTCGAAATCCTCCTCGGATTCGATGTCCGCCTTCATCGCCGTCCCCCGCACGGGGCCATTGGTTCCGGGTGTCCACGCCACGGGCAGCCCAATCAGCGGCATCGTATAGGGAGTGACCATGTGAATGGACGCGCGCTCGAACGACCAACCCCGGCCAAACTCGCCCCACGGTTCGAGTGCGGCGTTCTTGAGTCCCCACGACACCAGTTTTTCCCGGCACCATTCCGCGGCTTCACGTTGCTGAGGTGAATTCGTAATCCGCGGGCCTATCGACTCCGTTAAGTGTTCGATGAGCTCCATCGCCTGCGAAT